>NHEX02000029.1 GCA_002171475.2 Flavobacteriales bacterium TMED96 | reverse complement strand
TTTGCTAATGCATCTTCTGATGTTTTTTTAAGAATGAGCTCCATATCATCAAGATTTTCAGGTCTAACTGATCGAATATCAATAAGCATACTTGATTCGTAAGGTATAGAGTTTATTGATGTACCACCACTTATTACTCCAACATTGTAACTTGTTTTAGGGCCCTTTGAAGTATATTCATCTGCTTTTTCAACAAATTTTGATATCGCATCACCAAGAGCATGATGTGGATTTGCTAGTCCAAAAGCACCCCACGAGTGCCCACCAGGGCCCTTAAATTTCACCTCGTATCTATATGAACCTAATGCTTGGTTATTAACGCGTCCTATATTTCCTCCATCAATTGCAATCCAAGAGTCAATCTTAGGTTTATTATTTTTAAAAAGGTACTTGACTCCTCTTAAATCCCCAAGTCCTTCTTCACCAACCGTACCTATTATTAAGATATTGTCTCGAGTTTTAATCTCACTTTTTTTTATCGCTTCTGCAATTGTTAATAGCATCGACAGACACCTTGTACAGTCGCCAATTCCAGGTGCAAATAAAGTGTCATTTTTTATTTTCACTTTTACATCTGTACCTTCAGGGAAAACTGTATCTAAATGCCCATCTATAGCAACGTTTCTTTTACCCTCATATCCTTTAATAAGACCAAGTACGTTACCAATGGAGTCAATCCAAACTTTGTCTACTCCAATTTCCTCAAGTCTTTTGGAAAATTCAATGGCTCTAATTTCTTCTTTAAATGGAGGAGCTTCAATCTCAGTTAACTCGATATGATTTTTAATAGTTTTTGGTTCTAAATCTAAAATTACTTGAAAAGCAGTTTTAACCTGTTTTTTAGTGGCTAGCTTTTTTATTTCCCTAGTATACTTTATGTCTTCTGTAATTGTATCCTGAGCGTAACAAGTAAGGCATAAATATGTTGTTATGACTAAAACTAAAAATCCTTTCATTTTGTGAAATTGGAATTAAAGAATTTTGGAAAATTACTTCTGAAGTTGATAATTATAGTAACCCTCAACAGGTACCATTATGTGGTCGTATCCTGTTCCCTCAAACATTATATATGGACCGCCAGAATTAAAGTCAGAAGTTTGCCCCTTAAGAGAAGCAGGGTCTTTCGGCATTAACATTAAGTGAGCTCCAGATTCAATCCAATGACCTTCAGCAGCATCTTCTTTATTAAAGACCAATTGCTTAGTATTGTCTTCACCCATATCTCCATGAAGCATATACATCCATCCATCGTGATCAAGTTCAGGCTTTGTCCCGGACATAAAGGCCATTGCCCACTTCATAGCCTGGGCATCCATAACCATCGGCATTGCCTCGTGTGGATCTTTCCATCCGTTCTCAGGATCAGACATACCTCTAGGATTACCTGGCATTGCGGTCCAACCGTTAGTACCTTCTCTCAAAACAGTTTTACCGTCAGAATCAATAACAGTACAATTAGCAGCTATAAACGAAGGAGCGGCTGTACTAAAAGCCCATATTTTCCATTCAGCTGAAGTGTGAGGTCCGTTTGGTTCTCCGTTATTCTCTTTCACTACCATTGCATGGGGTTGTGTTTCAGAGTTGTTACATGCGCTTAAACACAATATTATTATTAAAAGAAGTAAATTTTTCATTTTTTTCGTTTTTACGTAAATATAACCAAAAAACAAAAAGCTATAAATCAATGAGATTTGTAACTCTTTAAATCTATTGGAATTTAATTAAACTGCAATTGAGCCAATGTCGAGATTTGAACTCGAGACCTCTTCCTTACCAAGGAAACGCTCTACCCCTGAGCTACATCGGCTTTTAATATTATGCAATTTTGAGTTACAATGTTTTGCCTCTTAAAATTACTGATATTTTATAAAATTGTATGGAAACAATTATTACGTTTAAAAAAATAATTGAATATGAAGTATCGATTATTCCGTAGGTAAGCCATAAAGCAGCACCTAACATATTTATAATTCTTAACCATAACATATTATTTATTAAAAAGGAAATAATAATAAAAATTGTAGCTGCCCAGCCGACAATGTTTAGAGTATCCATGTTTTGAACTTTTTAATTAAAATTTGAAGTGAAAAATTGAGCGGGAGACCGGGTTCGAACCGGCGACAATTAGCTTGGAAGGCTAATGCTCTACCAACTGAGCTACTCCCGCAAACTAAGTGGGGAGAGCAGGATTCGAACCTGCGAAGGTAAAACCAACAGATTTACAGTCTGTCCTCGTTGGCCGCTTGAGTATCTCCCCAATTAATTATTAAGAGCCGATGGAGGGACTCGAACCCACGACCTGCTGATTACAAATCAGCTGCTCTAGCCAGCTGAGCTACATCGGCTTAATTTTATCTAAATAAGGTTAAAAAATTAATCCTTCATAATCACTATAATTTTTTATAGTAAAATAATGAGGACCTAGTGAAATATTAACCCACTTTAGAGTGGCAAATATAATTTATTTTTTTGTTTCCAATATTTAACCCCAAAGTTTGTTTTTAACTATTTTATATTAGAGTTTATAAATCCGAACTAAACGATGAAGCTGGCAATCCTTCTTTGTTAAATAGTGTTCCAACTGTCCAGTTTTTCCAACCGTATCTTACGTTTATAGGTCTTTTAACATTCTTGGAATGCAGTCTGATTCTATTGTTTATAATTTTGGCAGTGGCAGGATAAAACTGATTATCCTTTCCAGCTATTTCAAAACCATTTTTACCTCCNANAAAATCAAGTCCAGATCCTACGCTATCAAANTCTACATAAAGATATCTACCCTTAGCTTGATNACTTTTATATTTTGGGCCAGAGGATANATANTTAAAACCATACTGTTTGTCAAGAGCTAAAAGAGCNAGTCTTTTACCTACATCTTGTTTGTTGTGAGGATGAATATCATCCTCCTCCCCTATNTCCATTAAAACAGCCATNCCNGTNTTTTTAGTTGACTCTAGNGTCTTTCGCTGTGCTTCTCTAACTCCAAGAGTGCCTTCTGNTGGAAANGGAGCNANNTGNGNATAATAAAANGGAAANTCNTAACCCCAGGTCTCNCNCCAATNATCNATCATAGCNGANAAAAGNNTTTGGTANTCATTNTAATTNNNANNNTTNGNTTCNCCTTGATACCANATAGTTCCTTTAATAGTGTATGGAATAACATTTGACAATATCCTATCGAATAAAATTGAGTACTCATTTGGAGTACCAGTCGCAAATCCACGAACTATATTTTCTTTGAAAAAATTCGATTTTTCGAGTAGTTGTTGGTTCTCCAAATTATGAACAATGAGCCTTCCATCAAGTAAAAAAGCATGATGCTTGTATTTAAAAGAATCTATTGGTATTTCAATTTCTTTNAAATTATTCTTTAATAAAATTTTTCCGTTAAAGCCACCAGGTCCATCTAAATCAGAAAGTCTAATAGCCAATATATTTTTTCCATTCGTAAGCAGTGATTTTTTTATTGTATAATTTCTTTCTTTACTCCAGCTAAATGTATTTCCAATAAGATTTCCATTAAAAAAAGTTTGGTCTGTGTCATCGGCACCCTCTTGATAAATCAATTGATANTCGGAAGAAATATCTTCAATGTTAATCNCTGTCCTTAGCCAAATAACTCCATTGTTTAATAAGAAATCTTTAGGGTCATAAATATTTTCAAATCTTGAGTTTAGGCCATCGTAACCGTATACCTCATAGTTTTTATTCCATTTTTGCCATTTTGAATCGTCAAAATCAGCTTTGGGAAAATGTTCATCATTTAGTAAAAGTTCTTTCCAATTTTCCTCAATGCTTTTTTCTTGNGTTATTTTAGGTAAATTATAAGTTTCAAAACCAAAAAGTTGATTGTTTATTTTTGCTACAGAATCNTTATAATTTTTGTAAAATAATTCCATCTCTTCTCGATCCATACGGATGACTTCATTTAACTCTTTAATTGGAAGTTTAACAGAGGTGATTTCATTGAGTTTTTTACGACTTGTCCAAGCCTCAACCCTTGTTCCTCCCCAGTACGACCCTATTATACCTATAGGTATGTTTAGTTCGTCGTAAAGTTCTTTTGCAAAGAAATAACCTACTGCACTGTAATTTTCAGTACTAAATGAATCTTCCATTTCGGAAGCGTCTTTTGGATTAACATTTTTCCACTTTTGTGAATTGATAATTGTTCCCGATAGATCCATTGGATTGTTGAAAAATCTTATCTGATTATAATTAGCATTTTCAATTTCATCATCTTGATTATCAATGCAATTTTTACACTGGTTTAGCTTCCATTGCATATTTGATTGACCAGAAGCAAGCCAAACTTCCCCAATTAAAACATCTTTATAAATAACTGAATTTTTAGAATCATTTACCACTACTTCGTAAGGTCCCCCAGCTGAAGGGGTAGATAGTTTTAATTGCCATTTTCCACTATTATCGGCAATTGTCGAAGAAGANCCCCCCCAGCTGCCTGTGATTTTTATGTTTTCTTTTGGACTAGATTTTCCCCAAAAAGTGACCTCAGTTTCACGTTGTAAAATCATTTGGTCAGAAAAAATTGATGGTAGACTTAAACTAACTTTATTATCACAACAAATTGCCGTAATAATTAAAACTAATTTTAATATTATTTTTTTTATTTTCAAAACTTAATTTCTAGGGTGAGATTTTTTGTAAATAGATTTGATTTTTTCCATACTAGTATGAGTGTATATTTGAGTTGCGGCAAGAGATGTGTGCCCAAGTAATTCTTTAACACTATTAATATCAGCACCATGGTTTAGCAAATGAGTAGCAAAGCTGTGACGAAGCATATGAGGACTTTTTTTAGATTTTGTTGATACCTTATTTAAGTAATTATTTACAACTTTATATACGTAAATATTTTTGAGTTTAATGTTCTTTTCGTTTACAAAAAAAAATTCACTTTCAGGACTATTGATTATTTGCTTTTTTAATTCTTGATATTTCAATAGTTGNGTTTTTAAAGATTCAATTATAGGAATAATTCTTTCTTTGTTNCGTTTTCCTAAAACCTTTATTTTTTTATTCACTAAATCAACTGACATATTTTTAAGGTTTGTAACCTCGGAAAGTCTTAACCCAGTTGAATAAAAAAGTTCAATCAATGTTTTTATCATCGTACCCTCATAATCTTTTTTAAAAAAATCACCTTCAAGNAACAGATTAATTTCTTTTTCAGAAAAAGGGACTTGAATTTTTTTTTCTTCTTTTAAAGGTTTATGATTTTTTAAAGGACTTTTNTCAATTTCACCTATTTTCAATAAAAAATTAAAGTAAGACCTCAATACAGATATTTTTCTGTTTATTGATCTATTGCTTAACCCAGATTCNACTAAGCTTACTATCCAAGATCTNATAAAACTGTAGTTAGACTTNTTTAAATTTTNATGATTAAANTCTTTTANACAAAAGTTTTGAAATACGTCNAAATCATTTTTATACGCAATTATAGTATTGTTAGAANAGTTNCTTTCTTTAACCAAATACTCAATAAAACTATTTAAAGACATAAACAGTCTTTAAGATAGTAAACTTTTAAGACATTTAATTAGAAAAGAATGTATGGTCTATTGTAAAAGTGCNTCCTTTAATCTTTGAACNTGTTGTGCTTTTTGTATCCTTGACCTATTTTTTACAGACGGTTTGATAAACTGTTTTCTTGTTCTAAGTTGACGCATAGCACCAGTTTTTTCAAATTTTCTTTTGAAACGCTTTAAAGCCCTATCTATATTTTCACCCTCTTTTATAGGTATAATTAACATATTTCNATTTTAATTTGCAAATATAAGTTGTTTATGATAACCTATGAAATTTTAATTCAGTTTGTTTTNTTTTTTATTTTTTCAATATAAATNGATAATTCTTGTTTTACTTTGGGATATAGGAAAAAAAGACCAATCATGTTAGGAAAAACCAAAGCTAAAATCATCGCATCAGAAAAAGCCCAGACAGAAGACATGTCTCCCGCGGCTCCAATTACAATAAATACTAAGAATAAAATTTTATAAGTCAGGTCAGCTACTTTTCCTTTCCCAAAAACATACATCCATGATTGTAAACCATAATATGACCATGAAATCATAGTTGAAAGAGCAAAAAGTACTACAGCTAATGTTAAGAAAGGACCAGAGAAAGAAATGTACTTAGAAAAAGCAGCAGAAGTTATTCCTGCTCCACTNAACTGTTGTCCTTGAATCATTACAGCAGTCCCGTCTCCTACAGTATTCCCATAAGTAAATATTGTGTTATCTCCATTAAAGATGATTATTACAAGTGCAGTCATTGTACAAATAACTACAGTATCTATAAACGGTTCTAATAGAGCCACAAGTCCTTCGGAGGCTGGGTAGCTAGTAATAACAGCTGAATGTGCAATAGAGGCAGAACCTGCACCAGCTTCATTAGAAAAAGCACCTCTTCTAAAGCCTTGAATAAGAACCCCAATAAAACCTCCAACAGCAGCTGGTGGAGTAAAGGCCTGACTGAAAATTAATCCAAACGCGTCGTCTACATATGAGAAGTTTAAAAGAATGATATATAAACATGCTAAAACATAAATTCCAGCCATAAATGGAACTACTTTTTCAGTAACAGATGCAATTCTTTTTATTCCTCCAATTATAATCACCCCAACAACAATCATCATTATTATTCCAATTACTGTTCTTGCACTCCCTCCTGTCATTCCAAATGAGTTAACTAGTTGCATTGCTGCTTGATTGGATTGAGCTGCGTTACCTCCACCAAAAGATGCACCAATACATAAAATTGCAAAGGTTATTCCTAAAACTTTTCCAAGCTTGCCATATCCTATCTCTGACAATCCCTTTTTGAGATAATACATAGGACCACCATATACCGTTCCATCTGAACCAATTTCACGATATTTTACACCTAGGGTACATTCTACAAATTTTGATGACATTCCTAATATACCGCAAAGAATCATCCAGAATGTTGCTCCAGGACCTCCCAACGCAATGGCCATTGCCACCCCNGCAATATTTCCGTTTCCTACAGTACCTGATACAGCAGTTGCTAGAGCTTGAAAATGGCTTACTTCGCCATTATTAGACCTCTCTTCATCTAACTTATCATACTTTCCCATTACTGTTTTTAACGACAATCCAAATCCTCTAATATTTATAAATCCAAAATAAAATGTGAAAAAAGCTGCTCCGCCAACAAGTAAAAAAATTATAGTTGGTATTCCTGTTCCAAAAAACTCATGCAAAACTAAATTTTCCCAAAAACTAGATACTGGCAAAAATGCCTCATTAATAGTTTCATCAATACCTTTTTGTTGAGAAAATAANCTTTTTGAAAATATAAAAAAAGATGAAAAAATTAAGGATTTAGTTTTTAACATAATAAATAAAATTTGGATTTTGAATCGCTAATATTAAAAATAATTCCCGAAATACAAATTATAATCCAATTTGGTTTTTATAAATCAAAGGCAGAAGTTCTTTTGCCGTATAATAGATCTTTAATTTTTAACCAAAAAGCTAGTATCAAATAAATAACGAAGCCTCCGAAAACAGTTGTAAAAGAAGCATATATGAAAAATAATCTGACAGATTTCACTTTCATACCCAGGAATTCTGCGAGTCGTGAACACACCGCGAAGCCATATTTTTCAAGTAAAATTCTTAAACTTTTTGTCATTTATTAAGTTTTTTCCATTCCAATATTCCACCATTTAAGTTGTAGGTTTCTTTGAATCCTAATTGATCGAGTATTTTACATGCCTTTTGACTCCTTATACCGGAACGACAATAAACAAAAATTTTAGAGTTTTTTTCTAACTTCTCAACTTCATTCATAAATTCATTAGGGTCAAGTATGTTTGCTAACAAAGCGTTAGGAATGGATATTTCNTCATATTCCTCAACTGTTCTAACATCCAAAATAATTGACTCCTTAGATGAACTTATATTTTTAACCCAATCATCACACTCAAGATTTATCATAAATCAAAAATAACATATGTTAGAAAATTATTCTTNTAGTTAAGTTAAGTTTTCTATTTTTACCAAAAAAAAATGATAAANATAAATTTGACAACTTTTTTAATTTCAGTCTTAATCCTTTCAAATAATATTTTTGCTCAAGAAATGATTCTTGATGAAAAGAATAGTTCACTAAAATGGACTGGAAAGGAAATAACTACAAAAACTCATTATGGTTCACTAAAATTTAAAGAAGGAANAATCAGTATGAAAGGAGAAAANATTATTAGTGGTAGGTTCATCGTTGATATGAGGTCTATAAATTGTCAAGATCTTTCAGGAAAATCCAAAAACTATCTCGAGTCACATTTAAAATCTGAAGATTTTTTTTGGGTTGATAATTACCCTGAAGCTTCTTTAACAATAAAAAGCTCTGTATTGACGAATGATGGAAATTATCTCGTTGAGGGAGATATAAGAATAAAAGGAATTACACAGCCTATAAGTTTTAATATATCAGTTCAAAATAAAGAAGGAAAAGCCAAGTTGACCTTTGATAGAACAAAACATAACGTCACGTATAGATCAGGAAATTTTTTTCAAAATCTTGGTGATAAGTTAATTTACGATGATATAGAAATAGAAGCTCAATTAACTTTTAATTAAAAAGTTAAATTGTAAAAATTTTTAATATATATTTGTCAAGTGAAAACTTTTATTAATTATTGGTGGGCTTATATGGATTTATAGATTCGTGTAAGCAATTCNTATTATTAACATTTGGCTTGTCATCACGACAAGCTTTTTTATTTTAATACGATTTGGAAAAAATAAAATTTAAAACATATCATAAAAAAATACTTTCGGATAAATTGACCCCTGTTAGTATTTATTTGAAGCTTAGAGATAAGTTTGCAAATAGTTTACTTCTTGAAAGCAGCGATTATGATGTAAATAATAAAAACTTTTCCTACATCTGTTGTGATGCTATTGCATCNATNAGTGTTAAAGATGGAAAAATAACTTATACATATCCAGGCCAAAAAAAGATTACAACAAAAATTAAAAAAAATGAAAGCCTCCCCAATATTATTAAAAACTTTTCTAAAAAATTTGATTACAAACACAAAAAATACAACTTCATNACTAATGGTCTTTTTGGATATATTGCACACGAAGCTGTNTCACATTTTGAAGATTTANATTTAGACAAAAACAAAGAAGATTTAGAAATACCAGAATTATATTATGCAGTTTATAAATACATAATTAGTGTAAGTTTATTTAATCATGAGGCGCACATTTTTTGTCATTCAACCAATAATAAAAACGATATAGAAATTATTGATAAACTATTAAAACAAGACGTACCGACAAATTATAATTTTAGTAAAAAGGGTGAAAAAAATTCAAATTTCACTGATAAAGAATTTACCAATCTTGTAAAAAAAGGAAAAAATCATTGTTTTNGNGGAGATGTTTTCCAGATAGTTTTATCAAGACGATTTTCTCAAAGNTTTTATGGAGATGAATTNAATGTTTANAGAGCATTAAGGTCAATTAATCCATCTCCATATCTTTTTTTCTTTGATTANGGGANNTTTAAAATTTTTGGTAGTTCTCCAGAGGCACAAATAATAATTGAAAATGGNAGAGCAGAAATNCACCCTATAGCAGGAACATTCAAAAGAACAGGAGATGACTCAAAAGACAGGGAATTGGCAGAAAAGTTGGAAAAAGACCCTAAGGAAAATAGTGAGCATGTTATGCTTGTTGACCTTGCTAGAAATGACTTAAGTAGAAATGGAAGTGAAGTTAAAGTTGAAAAAAATAGACAAATACAATTTTTTTCACATGTAATTCACCTTGTATCAAAGGTGACAGGAAAACTAAATCCTTTAACTAATAATTTTCAGGTTGTTGCAGATACTTTTCCTGCAGGTACTTTGTCGGGTGCCCCCAAACATATGGCTTTAAAACTTATTGATAAATATGAGAATATTTCAAGAAATTTTTATGGAGGTGCTTTAGGGTTTTTTGATTTCGAAGGAAATTTTAATCATTGTATTATTATAAGGTCTTTTTTAAGTAAAAATCAGGTTATTCATTATCAAGCAGGAGCTGGTGTTGTAGCAAAGTCGGAACCGAAAAAAGAGTTAGAAGAAGTGTATAATAAATTAGGAGCTTTAGAAAAGGCTCTGGAAATGGCTGAGAAAATAACATGAAAAAAATATTTGTCGTTGATAATTACGATTCTTTCACTTACAACCTAGTCCATATACTTAGGGAGTTAAATTGTACTCTTGATGTTAAAAGAAATGATGACTTTAATATAGATGAAATAGATAGTTATGAATACATCCTTTTGTCACCCGGTCCAGGAATACCAAGAGAATCGGGATTATTAAATGAAGTAATTAAAAAATATCATAAAACTAAAAGTATTTTGGGAGTTTGTCTTGGGATGCAAGCAATAGGCGAAGTATTTAGTGGTGAAATTGAGAATTTAAAAAATGTATATCATGGAGTTGAAACAAGCATTAAAATTATTGATCACGAAAAATTATTTCTAGATATTCCAAAAAACATAATGGTAGGAAGATATCATTCATGGGTTGTTAAGCATCCCTTACCAATTTGTCTTAAAGCGACATCATTCGATAACAAAGGTCACCTAATGTCTTTAAGACACAAAAATTATAAAGTATTTGGAGTTCAATTTCATCCCGAATCGATATTGACCAAATACGGAAAAAAAATTCTTCAAAATTGGATAAATGATTAGTATGAAAAATATTTTAGAAAAATTAATCGCTAAAGAATACTTGACCGCATCAGAAGCGGAAAAATCTCTTATTGAAATAACTGAAGGAAAACATGATGATATTTTAATATCTTCTTTTTTAACCATTTTCATGATGAGAAGTGTTTCTATTGATGAATTAAATGGTTTTAGAAATGCTTTACTTAATTTATGTGTTAAGATAGATTTGTCAGACTACAATACAATTGATTTGTGCGGTACAGGAGGAGATGAAAAAAATACTTTCAATATTTCAACTTTGTCCTCTTTCGTTACTGCTGGTTCTGGAATTAAAGTTGCAAAACACGGAAACTATGGAGTTTCCTCCAATTGCGGTTCAAGTAATGTTTTGGAATTTTTGGGGATCAATTTTTCGAATGATGAAAGTTTTTTAAAAAGTTGTATCGATAAAGCTGGAATATGTTTTCTACACGCTCCATTATTTCACCCAGCTATGAAAAATGTAGCTTCTGTTAGAAAAAACTTAGGGGTTAAAACCTTTTTTAATATTTTGGGCCCCCTTGTAAATCCAGTTAATCCTAAGAATCAACTTACTGGCGTTTATAATCTAGAAACTGCAAGATTATATGGCTATCTCTTCCAAAAAACAAATAAAAACTATACAATTACATATTCGTTAGATGGCTACGACGAAATTTCTCTAACTGGTCCAACAAAATTGATTCGAAATTCTGGAGAATTTATTTTCGAGCCTCATCATTTTGGATATAACAGTGTAACAAAAGATTCAATCAGTGGAGGAAATAGTGTAAAAGAATCCGCTTTTATTTTTAAATCCATATTAGAAGGAAATGGATCAGAGGAACAAAATAATGTTGTTTGTGCTAACGCGGCGATGGCAATATCCACATCTAAAAAATTAAATATTGATGAATCTATAAAAATAGCTGAGGATTCATTACATAATAAAAAAGCTCTCAAGTCTTTTGAAAAACTAGTTAAAATTTAAACATGTCTATTTTAAAAAATATTGTAATTGATATAAAGAAAGAACTGAGACTTAAAAAAAGTATTATTCCTATATCGGAGTACGAAAAAATGTCTCTTTTTAAAAGAAATACAATTTCAATGAGTGATTCAATTAAAAAGGATAATTATGGAATTATAGCCGAATTCAAAAGACGTTCTCCATCAAAAAATGAAATTAACAATAAATTATCTGTTAACGATGTTTGTAGAAATTATCAAGTTTTTGGTGCAAGCGGATTATCAGTACTAACTAACTTAAAGCATTTTGGTGGGAGTTTAGAAGATTTGGTCTTAGCTAGATCTACATGTACTTTGCCGATATTAAGAAAGGATTTTATAATAGATGAATATCAAATTTATGAGGCTAAAGCCTACGGGGCTGACATAATTCTACTTATATCTTCAATACTTACAAGAGACGAAATAGTCAATTTATCAAACAAAGCAAAAGAGTTGAAATTAGAGGTTCTTTTAGAAGTTCATAATACAGACGAACTGAAAAAAGGGTTAGTTGAAAACGTCGATATTATAGGAGTAAATAATCGAAACCTTAAATCTTTTAGGACTGATTTAAAAATAAGTGAAAAACTTTTCAATGAAATACCCAATGAATTTTTAAAAATTTCAGAAAGTGGATTAAATAACGATAATTCTATAAAAAAATTAAGGAAAATTGGTTATCAGGGCTTTTTGATAGGAGAAAAATTTATGGCATCTAATGATCCAGGTAAAGAGTTAAAAAAAACTTTAGAAAATTTAACTTATGAAAATTAAAATTTGTGGATTAAAATTTAAATCAAATATTTTGGGTCTTTCTATATTAGAACCAGAATACATGGGTTTTATTTTTTGGGAAAAATCAAAAAGATTTGTTATGGGTTCGACTCCTAATCTCTCACAAACCAAAATAAAAAAAACAGGAGTTTTTGTAAATGCTGATTTTGAAAAAATTAAGAATAAAGTACTTGTACACAAATTAGAGGCTATTCAGCTTCATGGGCTTGAATCTCCTGAATTTTGTGAAAAAATAAAGAATTTAGGGGTAGAAATTATTAAAGCTTTCAATATAGACGAAAATTTTAATTTTAATATTCTAGAAAACTATGAATTATGTAGTGATTATTTTTTATTTGACACAAAAGGAAAATCTCCTGGGGGTAATGGTATTTCGTTTGACTGGGAAATTTTAAGAAACTACAAATACAAAAAAAAGTTTTTTCTTAGTGGAGGAATTGGTATTGAAAGTTTAAATGCCATAAAAAAAATAAAAAATCTTTCCCTACCCTTATTCTGCGTTGATATTAATAGCAGGTTTGAATTAAATCCAGGGGAAAAGAATATAGAATTGATTAAATCTTTTAAAAATAGTTTAGAAAATGAAATATAAAGTTGACGAAAAGGGTTTTTATGGCAATTTTGGAGGGGCATACATTCCTGAAATGTTATATCCAAACATTGATGAATTAAAAAGGAATTATCTTAAAATAATTAATTCACAAAACTTTAGAAAAGATTTTGAAAAATTATTAACCGAATACGTAGGCAGACCTACTCCTCTATACTTTGCAGAAAGACTTTCTGAAAAATATAATACAAAAATTTACTTAAAAAGAGAGGACCTCTGTCATACTGGAGCTCACAAAATAAACAATACTATTGGGCAAATTTTATTAGCAAAAAACTTAAATAAAAAGAGGATTATTGCTGAAACAGGAGCTGGACAACATGGAGTTGCCACAGCAACAGTGTGTGCATTAATGGGAATTGATTGTGTGGTATACATGGGCGAAGTTGATATTAAGCGTCAAGCACCAAATGTAGCACGTATGAAAATGCTTGGTGCAGAGGTGAGGGAAGCAAAGTCTGGAAGCAAAACTCTCAAAGATGCAACTAATGAAGCAATGAGAGACTGGATTAATAATCCTGTAGATACTCATTATATTATTGGTTCAGTAGTAGGTCCACATCCTTATCCAGATATGGTTACTCGTTTACAATCTGTAATTAGCAAAGAAGTCAAAATACAACTTATAGAAAAGGAAGGAAGAGATTATCCAGACTATCTTATTGCATGTGTTGGTGGTGGAAGTAATGCAGCAGGTTTATATTATCATTATTTGAATAATGATAAAGTGAAAATAATCGCAGTTGAAGCAGCTGGTAAAGGAATTAATTCTGGTGAAAGTGCAGCAACAATTAAATTGGGTAAAATTGGAATTATGCATGGTAGTAAAACATTACTTATGCAAAACGATGACGGACAAATAATTGAACCTTATTCAATTTCAGCAGGCTTAGATTATCCTGGTATAGGTCCTCTCCATTCTCATTTGTATGAGACAAAAAGAGCAAAATTTGTTTCAGTTAATGATAGTGAGGCGATGGATTGGGGCCTAGCTTTATCTCAAATAGAAGGAATTATACCTGCAATTGAAACTGCGCATGCCTTTTCTATTTTGGATACAATGAATTTCAAAAAAGATGATATACTTGTTTTTAATTGTTCTGGAAGAGGTGACAAGGATTTAGAAACTTATATTAAATATTTTAAACTTTAATGAATCGGATAGAGAAAAAATTAAAAGAAGAAAAAAAAATACTTTCTATATATTTTACTGCTGGTTTTCCTAATTTGAACGACACTCAAAAAATTATATCTATACTTGAAAAATATGATGTAGATCTAATTGAGGTTGGAATTCCTTTTTCTGACCCTTTAGCTGATGGTGAAACTATTCAAAAAAGCTCAAAAAAAGCTATTGAAAATGGTATGACAATTAATACACTTTTTTATCAACTAAAAGATTTAAGGAACAAAGTGAAAATTCCAGTCATACTTATGGGGTATTTAAATCCAATAATGCAGTTTGGTATTGAAAAATTCTGTGTCAAATCTAAAGAAATCGGTATTGATGGATTAATTATCCCGGACCTACCTGTTGAGATATATATTGAAGAGTACAAAAGTCTCTTTAACAAAAATAATTTATTAAATATTTTTTTAATTACTCCTGAAACATCTGAAGAAAGAATTAAATTAATAGATAAAAATTCAAAAGGGTTTATTTATATGGTTAGCAGTTCGTCAATAACAGGATCAAAGAAGAATTTAGAAGATAACAGTTTTAAATATTTTGATAAAATTTCAAATATGAATTTAAATAATCCTTCAATAGTTGGATTTGGTATAAGTAATCGTGAAACCTATGAAAAAGTCATAGAAAAGAGTAAAGGTGCAATTATAGGATCAGCCTTTATAAATTTTATCGAACAAAATGGTATAAAGTATATAGGGAAATTTATTAAAAAATTTAGATAATTACCTTATGAAAACCGGCTCACTGGAATTCTTAGTTTCATTTTCACTGAAAGCATATCCAGCTGAGTTAAATCCAAGTATCTGTTCTAAACTCTTTGGATTATTATCGATAATATATCTAGCCATGAGTCCCCTAGCTTTCTTAGCATAAAAAGAGATTATTTTTAGTTTTCCATTTTTATAATCCTTAAATATTGGACTTATTATTTGAGCTTCTATTTTATTTGAATCCACAGCATTAAAATATTCTTTACTAGCTAGATTTAGCAAAATATCATCCCCAGATAATTCGGAATTTAGGTGATCGGTGACTAGATCAATCCAAAATTCATGAAGGTGATTTGTCTTTCCTAATTTGATTTTTGTTCCCATTTCGAGTCGATAAGGTTGGATCAAATCAAGAGGTTTTAAAATCCCATACAATCCGGAAAGAATTCTTAAATTATTTTGCATGGTTTTTATATTTGAAGCTGAAATAGAATACGCATCAAAACCGGAATATACATCACCATCAAATGTATAAATACATGGTCTAAAACTAGAGTCAGATTTTAGATTATTTAAAAGTTTGAAATTTTGATTTCTATTCCAATTTAGCTGAGCTAATTTTTCTGAAACACCTAGTAAATTTCCTAAAGAACTTACTGACATTTCTTGAAGTTTGGAAATAATTTCACTAGTTTGATTTGAAAAAATTGGTTTTGTAAACTTATCAAAAGGTATTTCGGATGTTAAGTTTAAAGATTTTGCTGGAGAAATTAGAATTTTCATCATTTACTTTTAATTTCAAATTTAATAGCTTTTTTTAAAAATCAAAATCAAAATTTGTTTCCTTAAAGTAAATCTCTATGCTTGGAATATATCCTCCATTTTTTTAAAACCTCTGAAATATCTTCTGGTAAATCAGAAGTAAATTTCATTTTTTTTTCATTTTCTGGGTGAATAAAACCAATTGTTTTAGCATGGAGGGCTTGCCTTGGTAGAATTTTAAAACAGTTTTCAACAAACTGTTTGTATTTAGAAAACCTTGTTCCTTTTAAAATAGTATTTCCACCGTACCGTTCGTCATTAAATAATATATGGCCGATATGTTTCATATGAACACGGATTTGGTGAGTCCTTCCCGTTTCCAAATTACACTCTAGCAAAGTGACATATCCAAACCTTTCAACTACCTTAAAATGGGTTATTGCATTTTTTCCTATTTCATTTTCAGGATAGACAAACATTCTTAATCTATTTTTTTTGTCTCGTGCAATATTAGCATTTATACTTCCATTATCTTGATGTACATTCCCCCATACCAAGGCTTGATATGTTCTATCAACCGTTTTTCGATAAAATTGATCAGCTAGACTTTTCATAGCTACATCACTTTTAGCAACCAAAATTAAACCACTTGTATCCTTATCTAGGCGATGAACGAGTCCAGGTCTTTCGTTTGAATTAATAGGTAGATTTTTGAAATGATATAGTAATGCATTTACTAATGTTCCTGAGTAATTTCCGTGTCCTGGATGAACGACCAATCCTGCTTGTTTATTTATGACTATGAGGTGCTCATCCTCAAAAACAACATTTAAAGGTATTTTTTCTGGTTTTAATAAATTTTCGAAAGGCGGATGAGGTAATGTTACTTTAACTCTATCTTTTGGTTTAATTTTGTGATTAGGTTTTACAGAAATTTCATTAACAAAAATAAAACCAGATTTTGCTGCCATTTGAATTTTATTTCTTGACAAATTTTCAATCCTATTTATTAAGAACTTATCTACCCTTAAGGGTTTTTGTCCTGCATCTGCCTCAAAAGTGAAATGCTCATACAGATTCTCTTCTTCGATGATTCTATTTTTTTCCATTACCTAATACCAAATCAATTTTTTTTCTTTGTGTAAGAGTGTGACCTGGTTCAATTTTTTTTCCTTCATGACGCATCTCAAGAACCATATCCTTGCCTATATTGTCCTTATAAATTAATTCTCCAAGTTCAAATCCAACAGCATTTAGGAGAGTTTCGGCGTTTCTAAGAGTAATCTGGATAAGATTTGGAACTTTCATTTTTTTATATCCAACTGGATTTAATGTTAAATAAATTTTTCTTCCCTTTTTAACTTCCGTTTTATGATTTGGAAACTGTTCTAAAACTGTCAAAGGAGGGTAATTCGGATTAAATTTTGCAGAATCTAGAATTATAATATTTAAAGATTTAAATTTAGTAGCTTCAATAGCTTTAGAAACATTAAGACCGAACAATTTTGGAACTTTAACATAATTGTTATGTTCAGTTACAAAGCCAAGTCCAAAAAAGATTATAAAGGCTAAAAGGAGAGTTAAAATAATGATATAAAATAAGTTCTTGAAGAAAACATTACTTATTATAAACCTAAACAATTTCATATCTCAAATCTATAATAATTTAATTAAAGCGAATGAATTCATCAATTCAATTATTACCTTTATTGTTTTTTACAGATGAAAGCAATAGGAGTAGCTTGTGGTGGATACACTTCTGAAAGAGAAATTTCTCTTAAAAGTGGAAACCTTGTGTTTAATTTAATTAAGGATTCAAAATTTGAATGTTATAAAATTGATGTAAATAAAAAGAAATATACAGTAATTGATAAATTCGAAAACAATTTTTTACTTAATAAAAAAAACTTCCAATTTTTTAAAAATGATTTGAGTTTTTCGTTCGATTACATTATAAATTTAGTGCATGGAAGTCCAGGAGAGGACGGAAAGATTACAAAAAAATTAGAAGATTTAGGCATTTCTCACTCGACATGCAATTCATCAATAGCAGAATTGACTTTTAACAAGAAAAAATGTAAAGAGATAGCAAAAAAAATTGGAATAAAGACTGCAAAAAGTATATTAATCAAAAAAAACCATGATTTTAGTGAGAAAGAAATTGGGGATAAAATTGGATTTCCATGTTTTGTAAAACCAAATCAATCAGGCAGTAGTTTTGGAATCAGTAAAGTGTATCTTCAGAAAGAACTGAAGCCAGCTATTATAAAAGCTTTAAAAGAAGACAACGAAATTATTATAGAATCATATTTAAATGGAAGAGAAGTTACTGTGGGAGTATATAAATTAAATGGGAAAGTTGAAGTACTCCCTATAACAGAAATTGTTAGTGAAAATGATTTTTTTGATTACAAAGCAAAATATGAGGGCGAGTCCGATGAAATAACACCTGCAATACTGCCGATAGAGCTTGAAAGAAAAGTTAAAAAAGATGCACTGAATTTATATAATAAATTAAATTTAAGAGGAATTACAAGGAGTGAATTCATTTTTAAAAAAAATATTCCTTACTTTTTAGAAACTAACACAATTCCAGGAATGACGGAAAAGAGCATCATACCACAACAATTTAAAGCTGCAAATAAAAACTTAAAAAAAATTATTTTAGCTATGATAAATGAAGGATTAAAATGAGAAAAGCTATATTCCCTGGATCATTCGATCCTTTTACTAATGGTCACAAAGATATTTTAGACCAAGCATTAAATGTTTTTGACGAAATAATTATTGCGGTCGGAAAAAACTCATCAAAGTCGTGCATGTTCAGTTTTAAAGAGAGGATAAGTTTTATCAAAAAATCATTAGAGACTAATTCTAAAGTCACAATTGAGTCTTATTCAGATTTAACGATAAATTTTTGTGAATCACAAAATATAAATTTTTTAATTCGTGGATTAAGAAATATTAACGATTTTTTGTTTGAAAAAGACACTAAAGATATTCAAGAAACCTTTTCAAGTATAAAAACTGTATATTTCATATCAGGTAAAAACTTTTCTTATGTTAGCAGTACTTTAGTTAGGGATCTAATAAAATTTGGTGGAAAATATGACCACCTATTGCCGTTCGAATTAAAAAAACTAAACTTTTAATTATTAATGTAGGTCGAAATTATAAGATTGATATTTTGATACATTTGACTTTTAAGAGAAACGATTAATTTTTTATCAATCCATATCGCCTTTTCAATTCCCTCTTTTATTTCTGGGGTGAGTTCTCCATTATAATTAGTTTCCATTAAATACCAAAAAGTCTTCTTCAAACGATATTTCCTATTCCTTTTAAATATGTGATAAGTGGTGTTTAAAGGTTTTGTTATTGATAAACTTTCTACACCTGTTTCTTCTTCTACTTCTCTAATTGCAGCTTTTTGAACCTCTTCGTTTTTGTTTATTCTTCCTTTAGGTAAATCCCATTTCTTATTTCGAAATATAAATAAGAAATGATTTGTTTTTAAATTTCTAACTAAACCTCCAGCAGCTTCAATTAGTTTAAACATGTTTAAAAAATAATACCATAATTTGTCTTCCTTGGAATGATATAAATAAAGCATTTTTACTTTTTTTGATTTTAACATTTGTACAACAAATTTTTTATTAGTGAATTTTACATAAAAAAAAGGGGAATCCTCTCTAGGGGATATTATATCTGTTGTTAATAATATAAGCTTTTGATTAAAAAATACTTTATACATTTGCGTATGATTTTCGATGAAAAATTGGCAATTCAAACATCTAAATTACTTTTACAAGTTAATGCAATAAAATTAAATATTGAAAACCCATTTACTTGGTCAAGTGGAATAAAATCTCCAATATATTGCGATAACAGGCTGATTCTTTCTTATCCCAAAATCAGAAAATTTATTTCAAATGAAATTGCAAAATTCATAAAAACTAAAATCCAAAAAGATTTTTATGTTGCTGGTGTTGCAACAGGATCAATAGCAATAGGAGTACTTATTGCAGAAATTTTAAAAAAACCCTTTATATATGTTCGGCCAGAACCAAAAGCACATGGCGCTGGTAAACAAATCGAGGGTATGATTTTAAAAAAAGTACCGGTGGTTGTTATTGAAGACCTTATTAGCACTGGGAAAAGCTCTTTAAATGCAGTTGAAGCACTCCAAAAAAATAATATTGATGTCTTAGGTGTTTTCGCTATTTTCTCCTACGGGTTAGAAGTTGCTAAAATTAACTTCGAAAAAGCCAATCAAAAATTTTATTCCCTCAGTGACTTTTCAACACTTGTAGATTGTTCAAAAAAACATATAGGTTTTTCTCAAGATGATCTTGAGAAAGTAAACAATTGGAAAAAAAGTCCTACCAACTGGATAGTTTAGTAAATTATTTTAATATCAGTAATTTTTGGGGTTTCTTTTACTCCGTTTAGATTCAAGATTTGGAATCTTTCATAATCATAAAGCCCAATTATTTTTCCTCTTTTGGAATTTCCTTTAATCTTATATTCTAATAATTCGTTTTTTCGATAAAAACTTTTATTAAAATCTTTTATCAGCAGGTCGAAATCCTCGTAGAGAATTATATTATGACTAAAAATATCTAAAAATTTATGAAGTACTTTTTTTAAACTAAAAACATTTTTCATGATAATTTTCATTGAAATTGCGTGATAGTTTTCTGGAAAAGTGATCTGATTAACGTTAATCCCAACACCAACAATTGACCCCATTAATTTTTTTCCTTTAAACAAATTTTCAATCAGTATACCTGATATTTTTTTATCTACTGACAAAATGTCGTTTGGCCACTTAATTAATATGTTTTTAATTCCAAAATATGCCAAAACTTTTTTTACTGAAAGTGAGGCAATTAAATTCAAACATAATGGTGATGAAAAATATGAGTTTTCACCACTTAAAAAAATTGAAAATGTTAGATTTTTATTGGGTTGAGAGAGCCAAATTTTACTACCCTGACCTCTTCCTTGAGTTTGATTCTTTGCCCATATAACTAATCCGTTTGAATGTTGTTTTTTATTATACAATCTTTTTATTTCATTATTTGAAGAGTCAATGGCATTAATTTTGATTATTTTGTAAGGAATCACAAATTTGTAGTTTATATTAACTAATATAATATTTTTATAAATAAGCATTAATGGCAAAAAAGACTGACGGAGTTAATAATTTAATTGAAAAAATTATTGACGGTATTTCAGATGTTAAAGGACAAAATGTTGAAATTATTGATTTAAGAAAAATTGAAAACAGAATTTGTGACTTCTACATTATTTGCTCAGGAAGTTCAAATACACATGCTTCAGCAATATTAGAATCAGTTAGGAAAAAGGTTAGTAAAAGTTTAAGGGAAAAGCCATCTCATACTGAGGGAGAAGAAAATGCAGAATGGATACTTTTAGACTATATTAACGTGGTGGTTCATATTTTTCNTGAACAAGTAAGGGAATTTTACAAAATAGAAGATTTATGGGGAGACTGTAAAATCAATATGATTCCAACTAAAATTAATCAATATGTCTAAAAATATAAATAAAACTCCAAAAATTAACCCGTACTGGATCTATGGTATAATTATTGTTATTCTTATAAGCATTAGTTTCTTAGGAGAAGGGAGCATTAAAAGTTCTAATAAGACTAATACATCAGATTTTGAAAAATTCCTTCTAAATGGCGATATTGATAAAGTTCTTATTCAAAATGAAAAAATCGCTAGAATTTACCTCAAAAGGGAAGCATTAGAAAGAAATGAACATAAAATTGTTTCGAAAAAAAATTTTTTAGGACAAGTTAACGAAAGTGGTCCTCATTATTCTTTTGAATTTGGTGATTTGAAACTTTTTCAAGAAAAACTTGAGAAGGCAAAATCAAGAAATTTAGATTTTCAATACGAATTTATAACGGTAGAAAATAAATTTTTTGACATAATATTAAGTTTCCTCCCCATAATTATAATTATAGCTGTTTGGATTTTTATTATGAGAAGAATGTCTGGCAATGCTGGAGGTGGAGCTGGGGGACAGATTTTTAATATTGGAAAATCAAAAGCTAAGTTATTTGACGAAAAAAAAGATATAAAAACAACTTTTAAAGATGTTGCTGGACTTGAAGGTGCAAAAGAAGAGGTACAAGAAATTGTTGATTTTCTAAAAAATCCAAAAAAATACACAATTCTTGGGGGTAAAATCCCAAAAGGGGCGCTCTTAGTTGGTCAACCGGGTACAGGAAAAACATTATTAGCAAAAGCTGTAGCTGGAGAAGCAAAAGTTCCATTTTTTTCCTTATCAGGTTCTGATTTTGTTGAAATGTTTGTAGGTGTTGGTGCTTCAAGAGTTAGGGATTTATTCAAACAAGCTAAAGATAAATCTCCTTCAATTGTATTTATAGACGAAATAGATGCGATTGGAAGGGCAAGAGGTAAAAATAATTTTACAGGTTCGAATGATGAAAGGGAGAATACACTCAACCAACTTTTGACTGAGATGGACGGTTTTGGAACAAACACAAATGTAATTGTTTTAGCAGCGACTAATAGAGCTGATGTTTTAGATAAGGCTTTAATGAGAGCGGGAAGGTTTGACAGGCAAATTTATGTTGATTTACCAGATCTTAGAGAAAGAAAAGAAATCTTTGAGGTTCATCTAAAACCACTTAAAAAATCAAAAACTTTGGATATTGATTTTCTAGCTAAACAAACACCAGGTTTTTCAGGGGCTGATATCGCAAACGTATGCAATGAAGCTGCTCTTATTGCTGCTAGAAAAAATCGAAAAAATGTTGGTAAGCAGGATTTTTTGGATGCAGTAGATAGAATTGTAGGAGGGCTTGAAAAAAAGAATAAAATTATTTCTCAAGAAGAGAAAAAAACAATTGCATTTCATGAGGCAGGCCATGCTTTAGTTAGCTGGCTCTTAGAATTTGCTGCACCATTAGTTAAAGTTACAATAGTTCCAAGGGGTAGATCTTTAGGTGCTGCTTGGTATTTACCGGAAGAAAGAATGATAGTTAGAACTGAACAAATGCTGGATGAAATGTGTGCAACATTAGGTGGAAGAGCCGCGGAAAAAATAATCTTTAATAAAATTTCTACTGGAGCCCTAAGTGATCTTGAGAAAGTAACACAACAAGCAAAAGCTATGGTAACAGTTTATGGTTTAAATGATCAAATTGGAAATATAACATTTTATGATTCTAGTGGACAAAGTGATTATAATTTTTCAAAACCTTATTCAGAAGAAACAGCTCAAACAATTGACAAGGAAATTTCTAAAATTGTGGAAAAGCAGTTTATTAGGGCATGCAAAATAATTAAATCCCACAAGGTCAAATTGAATAAGTTAGCAAACAGATTGTTAGAAAAAGAAGTTATTTTTAAGGATGATCTTATAAGCATTTTAGGTACTAGGCCCTTTTCAGAAAAGACAGAAACTGTTATTACACCCAAAAAAAAATAGTTTAAAGTGAATTTCTTAGATATATTTTTTTGGAAGAAAAAACCCCAAAAAAGCNAATATCTACCAGAAAAAAGAGAACCTCTTGAAATTTCATTTGTGAAAAAGTTTACCCTTAATGGAGGAAAATTTCTTTATTGTGAAAATGAAGATGAATTAAGAGTTAATTTTCAAAATATTCTAATTGAGAATGAAATTTCTTTTTCTGAGCTTTTATCTAACGAAAACTCTATTATAGAATATTTTAATATTGATAATAGTAGCATAAACCCAAAGGCCTTCGTAATGAACTGCGAATTTTTAATCTCGAATCAAGGTTCCATTATGGTTTCCAATCATCAAATTTTGGATAAAAAACTAAACCAACTACCAGATATTTTAATTATAAGAGCTGAAACTTCAGACTTTAAATATGATGTTAGTGAAGCCATGAGTGGAATTAAAAATAAATACGGTGAATCAATCCCGTCAAATATCACAAATATTCATCCTACAAACAGACAAACAAAATCAAATTTCATCTCCTATAAAAGAACATCAAAAGATTTATATTTGCTCTTAATGGATGTTAATAAATGAAAAATTTTTGGGCTCGTTTTTTTTCTGGAATTCTATATGCTTTATTAATAACAATATCAGTTTTTTATTCTAAATTTTCTTTTAAAGCGTTAATCACAATTTTTTCAATTATAGTAATTAAAGAATATTTTAATCTAATCAACTTCAAAAGTTATTTTTTTTTAATACTTGTTTTATTTTTTATTTGGACTCCTATAAATTTACTGGTAAATAATTATCTAATAATAACTACCTGTGTTGTTTCTTTAATTTCAAGTATTTATTGTACAAGTTTGCTATTTTTCAAAAGGAATTTTAAATTTTCAGAAATTAATTTTTTCTTTTCATTGTTACAGATAACTTCTTCTTTCTTTTTCATGGTACAAATTCATGAACACGGAAACGTTTTTAGTCCATTATACTTATTTTTATTTTTTTCCTCGACATGGATAAATAATATTTTTGCTTATTTGATAGGTTCTAAATTTGGTAAGAATAAAATTTTGGAGGAAATTTCTCCAAATAAAACTTGGGAGGGATTTTTTGGAGGATTTTTTGCATCATTGACTTTTATATATTTTATGGAGCATAATTTTAATCTATTTGATACCTATTGGATTGCTTTAGGAATAATAATACCTGTTTTGTCTTTAATTGGTGATCTTCTACAATCATTTTACAAAAGAAGAGCAAAAATAAAGGATAGTGGAAATTTAATACCTGGTCATGGCGGGGTTTATGATAGAATGGATAGTGTGATTTATTCAGCTATTTATTACTATCTTTTTCTAAAAATAATATAGGTATGTTCCACAAAGAAGGCCATAGAATAATAATTATTTCGTTACTAATAACATCTTGCTTAATCGTGACTTTAGAATATTCAATAAACATCGTTGAACTGAAATTTTTATTAAAATTATTGTTTTTAATGTTTTTTGTCTTAATCCTTCAGTTTTTTCGAAATCCGAAAAGAAAAATTATGGCTAACGATAAATCAATACTAGCTCCTGCAGATGGAAAAATAGTAATAATTAAAGAAGTTTTTGAAAAAGAATTTTATAATGAAAAAAGATTGCAGGTTTCAATCTTTATGTCTCCTTTTAATGTACATGTTACAAGATACCCAGTAGGTGGTGAAATTATTTTTAGCAAATACCACCCAGGTAAATATTTATTTGCTTGGCACCCAAAGTCATCAGAATTAAATGAAAGGACTACTATAGTAATTAAAAATAAAGTTTTCGGAAATATTCTTTACAGGCAAATAGCTGGCGCATTAGCTAGAAGAATAGTAAATTATGCATCTGAAGGAAGGGAAATTAAGCAAGGTGATGAGTCGGGATTTATCAAGTTTGGGTCAAGATTAGATATTTTTTTACCACTTAAAACTAAAGTGAATGTAAGTATAAATCAAACGGTAAAGGGTGGGATAAGCGAGATAGCTTAGATTATCTTGATGTAATATTTTTTTTTAATATTTTAATCTTTTTGATTGCATCAGATTCTTTTTTTATTTCTTTTTCAATTACATTTTTTGGTGCATTATCCGTAAATTTTTTGTTATTTAATTTTTTTCTTATTGATTTTAAAAATCCTTCGGTGTAAGACAATTCATTTTCAAGCTTTTCTTGCTCTAACTTTGAATCTAAATCAAAATTTACTGGAATCGCAAATTCCATACCGTCTACTATAAAAGTATAGTCTGTAATATCTTTTCCTGAGTTCATTGATTTTATACTTTCTAAATTACCTAATTTTTTCAAAACTTCAGAATAGGGTAACTTTTCTTCACTGCCAATAAATTTTAAATTTAGTAATGTGCTTCCTTTAATAAGTTTTTCTTTTCTAAATTTTCGAATTTCTGAAATGATTTTTTTTGCTCGATCAAAATGACTTAAAATTTTAGAGTCAAACTTTTTTTCAATAGGCCAACTAGTAACCATTATAGATTCATCTTTTTTGTCCTTTATTTTTTGCCACAATTCCTCAGTAATAAATGGCATAAAAGGGTGGAGTAGTTCAAGATTAATCAAAAATAATTTTTTTATCTTAACCAAATATTGTCTGCTAATAGGTTTACCATATTCAGGTTTAATTGCTTCTAAAAACCATGAACAAAAGTCATCCCAAATTAATTTATAAATGAGCATTAATGAATCTGAAATTCTGAAATTATCAAGATTTTTATTTACTTGATTTATTGTATGGCTTAGATTATTTTCATACCAATTTATAATCTTAGAATTTTTCTCAAAATTTTGATATTTTTCATCTACTTCCCATGAAGAAATCAACCTATACGAATTCCAAATTTTATTTGCGAAATTTTTACCTTGCTTGCAAAGAGATTCATCAAATAATAAATCATTGCCTGCGGAAGAACTTAACATAAGCCCTACTCTTACAGCGTCAGCGCCGTATTTGCCTATTAATTTTAAAGGGTCAGGTGAATTACCTAGCTGCTTTGACATTTTTTGTCTTTTTTTATCCCTCACTAATCCAGTAAAATAAATATTTTTAAAAGGTGCCTTGCCTGTAAATTCATAACCTGAGATTATCATTCTAATAACCCAAAAGAATATTATATCTGGTCCAGTTACAAGATCCTGGGTGGGATAATAATATTTAAACTCTGAATTTTCAGGTTCACAAATTCCATTAAAAACTGATATTGGCCACAACCAAGATGAAAACCATGTGTCTAATACATCAGGATCTTGTGTGACTTGATTAAAGTCAATATTTTCAAAACCAGGGATTTTTCTGATTTTAACGAGAGCCTTATCCATATTTTCCGCAACAACAAAATCTTCCTCCCCTTTTCCATAATAGAAAACGGGTATTCTATGACCCCACCATAACTGTCTAGAAATATTCCAATCTCTAATATTTTCAAGCCAATACTTGTATGTATTTTGAAATTTTTTTGGATGTAGTTTTACTTTTTTAGTTTTAAAAACAGCATCTAGCGCTGGTTTTGAAATATCATTCATCTTTAAAAACCACTGCTTTGAAATTCTTGGTTCGATTACAACTTTAGTTCTTTCTGAAACCCCAACATTGTGATTATAATTTTCAACCTTTATTAAATAACCTTTTTCTTTCAATTCCTTATGGATTTTTTTTCTAACAGCAAACCTATCCATCCCTTCATAATGCATACCATTTTCATTTAGGGTTCCATTTGAATTAAAAATATTAATACTTTTTATTTTATGTTTTTTACCAATAAGATTATCATTTAAATCATGGGCAGGTGTTATTTTTAAGATACCTGTTCCAAATGTTGAATCAACATATTCATCTCCAATAATTGGTATCAACCTGTTTGAAATTGGTACGAAAACTTTTTTACCGATGAGATTTTTATATCTTTCATCTGTCGGATTTACACAAACTGCTGTATCTCCAAAAATTGTTTCCGGCCTAGTTGTAGCAATTGCTATTTGATTACTAGTATTTTCAATTTGGTATGAAATATAAAACAATAAACCTTGCTTTTCTTCATAAATCACCTCTTCGTCTGACAAAGTCGTTTCAGCTTTGGGGTCCCAATTGACCATTTTATTTTCTCTATAAATTAATTTCTTTTCATAAAGTTGGATGAAAACTTTTATTACAGCTTTGTATAAATCGTCATCTAAGGTGAATTTGGTTCTGTCCCAATCGCATGAACACCCTATTTTTTTTAATTGCTCTAAAATTATACCTCCATATTTATCAGTCCAATCCCAGGCATGTTTTAAAAATTCATCTCTTGAAAGAGATTTCTTTTCAATACCTTTTTCTTTTAAATAAGAAACCACCTTAGCCTCAGTTGCTATTGATGCATGATCTGTGCCAGGAACCCAACAGGAATTCATACCACTCATCCTAGATCGCCTTATTAATATATCTTGAATAGTATTGTTAAGCATATGTCCCATATGTAAAACTCCCGTTACATTTGGAGGAGGAATCACAATAGTGTAAGGTTTCTTTGAATTAGGTTTTGACTGAAAAAATTTTTTTTCTAGCCAATAATTATACCATTTTTCTTCAATTTCAGAAAAATCAAACTTTGTAGATAAGGGCATTAAGTTATAGTTCTTTAAATAATTTGTTACAAAAATACTTTTAGTTTAATTAAAAAAAAAATAGCACTCTATATCACCATCTGATAAAAATATCAAAATTCGTATCTTGTTAATTCAAATAAAGGCTATGAAAAATTTATTGTTTTTTTTTATTGTTATAACTAGTGGCTATATCTTTTCTCAAGAAGTTGGGCCAAAAATAGAATTTGAATCTGTTGAAATTAACTATGGTGAAATATCAAAGGGTGATAACGGAGTAAGAGTTTTTAAATTTACCAACTTTGGGTCAGAGCCATTAATTATCAATAAAGTATATTCTTCTTGTGGTTGTACCATTCCAAAAAAGCCTTCTTCACCAATTACTCCTGGTCAAGATGACGAAATTCAAGTAAAATATGATACTAACAGAGTTGGACCAATAAGAAAAATTATAACTGTTTTATCTAATGCAACTAACTCTCCAACAGTATCCCTCAAGATTACGGGAAATGTTAAATAGAAATTTTGACTTGGATATTAAAAGCAATTATTCTCTTGAAAAATCAAATACTTTTGGCTTAAATGTAGTTTCTGAATCCTTTTACATTGTTAAAAATTTAAAAGATTTAAAAAATATTTTATGGGAGAATAGAGCAAAAAAAATAACTGTACTTGGTGGAGGTAGCAATATTTTATTCACAAAATTTTTAGATGGGCTATGTTTAAAAATTGATTTAAAAGGGATAGATATTATTGAAGAAAACAAAAATAATGTTGTTATTAATGTAATGGCTGGTGAGAATTGGCATGATTTTGTCCAATGGTGTGTCAATAAGGGTTTTGGAGGTGTTGAAAATTTGTCTCTAATTCCTGGTCTTGTGGGTGCCGCACCAATACAAAACATTGGTGCCTATGGTGTTGAATTGAAAGATATTTTTATAAGTTGTAACACAGTAAATATTAAGGATCAAACAGAAAAAGAATTTGATCAAAAAAATTGTTTATTCGGTTATAGGACGTCACGTTTTAAAACCATAGATAAAAATATTTATATAATTACATCAATTAAAATAAGACTAACAAAAGAAAAACATAAATACAACATCTCATATGGATCTGTAAAACAGGAAATCGGTAACAGGGAAATAAACTTAGAATCGATTTCTAAAGCGATAATTAAAATTAGAAAAAGTAAATTGCCTGATACAAATATTTTAGGCAATTGCGGAAGCTTTTTTAAAAATCCAGTGATTAACGAATCAAAATATTTTGAGCTTAAAAAAAAATTTCCATCTTTGTCTGCATTTAAAGTTGAAAAAAATCAATACAAAATATCAGCAGCTTGGCTTATAGAATTTCTTAAATATAAGGGAAGATCAATTGGAAACGTAGGTGTTTACAAAAATCAAGCCTTGGTCTTGGTGAATTTAGGGGGTGCCACTGGAAAAGAGTTATTAACTCTAGCAAACAAAATAACTTCGGAGGTTTATAATAATTTTAAAATAACCTTACAACCTGAAGTTGAAATATTATAATTAATCTTTATTTTTTGAATCTATTTGAATTGTTACCGGACCCTCGTTGACTATATTTAAAGTCATATCTGCACCAAAAATACCCCTTATAACTCTTTTACGTAATATAGATTCTATCTCATTGCAAAAAGAATTGTAATAATTAATTGCTTTTGGAGGCTTAGCTGCATTAATGAAAGATGGTCTGTTTCCTTTTTTCGTTTTAGCAAATAATGTAAATTGGCTGATTATCATCAAGTCACCATTTACATTAACTAAAGAATTATTCATTGATTTTTTTTCATCTCGAAAAATTCTCAAATTAGCTATTTTTTTAGCTAACCATGAAACATCTTCTTCATTATCATTAACATCAACACCCAATAGGACAACCAAACCATGATTTATTTCTCCAAGTTTTTTATCTTCTACCGTTACAGATCCGTGTGAAACCCTTTGTATTACTGCCCTCACTTGTTATCTAATTGTTTTTTTATCGTGTATTAAATTAATGTAGCTTTCATACCTATGACTTGAAATTTCACCAGTTAATAATCTTTTTTTTACCTCACATCCAGGTTCATCGATATGAATGCAATTCTTAAATCTACATTTTTTACTAGCTTCAAGCAATTCAGGAAAGTATCGATAGATTTCATTTTTTTTCATATCAACTAATCCAAATCCTTTTATACCCGGAGAATCAATTACACGAGTATTTTTGTCTATATCATACATTTGAGCAAATGTTGTGGTATGTTGACCTTTATTCGTTGATTTAGAAACAGACTGCGTTTTGAGATTTAGTTTTGGATTTAAATAATTAATCAAGGTTGATTTTCCAACACCACTATTACCTGAAAAAAGAGTAGTCTTATTTTTTATCAAATCCAAGATTTTTAAAATATCCTTTTTTTTGTGACAAGTAATTAAATGACAATTAATATTTAAATTAAAGTAAATTTTTCTTAGCAATTCAATTTCGTCAAGTTCTTCCTTAAGATATGTATCGGATTTACTAAAAACAATTGTAGTAGGGATTTGATAAGCATTTGAGGTAATTAAAAAACGATCAATAAACTCATAATAGATTGTAGGCCTTTTCAATGTAATCACTAAAATTGCTTGGTCTAAATTACTTGCCAGAATGTGGGTTTCTTTCGAAAGGTTTACTGATTTTCTTATTATATAGTTTTTTCGAGGAAAAATTTTCAAAATTTCTCCTTTACTTTCCTCTTGGGATTTTGTAAATTTTACATAATCACCAACAGAAATTGGATTGGTATGCTTAACATTAAGTAATCTTAATTTACCCCTTGCTATGCATTTGTAAATTTTATTCTCTACTACACTTTTTACAATGTAGCTGTTGCCAGTTGACTTATATACAATTCCTTTAATTACCTATCTTTTATTCTAAATATAGTCTAGTTATTTAAAACAAACAATTATACCTTGAATTGCTATATTTGTTTAAAAGAAAAATATTGCTTGCAAAAAAAGTAATTCTATTGATTTTAGATGGTTGGGGTAAATCCTCAAATCTAAATGAATCAGCCATAGCAAATGCAAAAACACCTTTTATAGATAAACTTCTAGATAAATATTCTAACGCAGAATTAATTACAAATGGAAATCTTGTTGGTCTCCCGGGTAATCAAATGGGAAATAGTGAGGTAGGACACCTGAATATATCCGCAGGAAGAATCGTATATCAAGATTTATTAAAAATAGATAAATCTATTTATGATAAATCATTTAGAAAAAATAAGCTCATTATTAATGCTATTGATTATTCCAAGAAAAAAAATAAATCAATACATTTAATGGGTTTGTTGTCAGACGGAGGTGTTCACTCACATATTAGTCACTTAGAAGAATTATTATTAATTCTTAGCGAAAATTCTTGCAAAAATATTTATTTACATCTATTCACAGATGGAAGAGATGTTGATCCGAAGTCAGGTGTCAAATATTTAAAAAGGATAGAGACTTTTTTAAAAAAAACAACAGGAAAAATAGTCTCAATCATCGGTCGTTACTATTCAATGGACAGAGATTTGAATTTTGACAGGACAAGAAAAGCTTATAAATTGATTGTTGATGGTGTTGGAAAAAAAACAAATGACTTCATAAAAGAAATTGAATTATCATATAACAAAAATCTAACAGACGAGTTTTTAGAACCTTTATTTATAGGAGAAAAAAGTTGTTTAATTGGAGAAGGAGATGTTGTTATTTCGTTCAATTTTAGATCTGATAGAATGAGGCAAATTACAAGAATGTTGTCACAGGGGGATTTTTCTTACGGCGGCTCAAAGCCTCTCAATCTTTATTATTTAACTATGACTAACTATGATGACACCCTGAAAGGAATTAAAATACTCTTTGAAAAAGAAAATATTATAAATACTCTTGGAGAAGTGATTTCAAAAAATGGTAAAAAACAACTCAGAGTAGCTGAAACAGAAAAATACCCTCATGTAACTTATTTTTTTAATGGTGGTAGAGAAACTCCTTTTAAAAATGAAAAACGAATATTATGCCAGTCACCTCCAGTAGCAACATATGACTTAAAACCTGAAATGAGTGCTTTTGAAGTTAGGGATGCAGTTGTCAATTCTATTTTAAAAAATAAATTTGATTTCGTATGCGTAAACTTTGCAAATCCGGATATGGTTGGACATACGGGCGACTTCAATGCAGCAATTAAAGCTTGTGAAACTGTTGACCATTGCACTAATAAAATAGTTTCAGAAGGTATCAAAAAGGAGTACTCAATAGTTATTATTGCTGATCACGGAAATTGTGAAAAAATGAAAAATTCAGATGGGACTCCTAACACAGCCCACACGACTAATCCGGTTCCAATAATTTTAGTAGAAAAGGAAAAAAGAAAAATAATTAATGGTATCCTAGCAAATGTCGCACCTACTATATTGGAAATCATGGGAATTGAAAAACCAAATGAAATGGATCAAAAATCATTATTATCAAATTGAGTTTTATTAATTTTAAAAACATGAAAATTAAATTGTTTTTTATTTTTTTTCTAACATTCACCCAAATAAGTTGTGATTCAAATCTAACTCAAAAAAAGAACGTTTACTTTAAAAACATCCAAATCCCCGACAGTTTGAAAGGAAAAGATCTAGAAGGAAATGAAATTCTTTTAGGGGAGATAAATATTGATCAGCTCAAAGAATTTACAAAACATTGGTCAAGCAACTACAATCCCAATTCTGATATACTTGCAAAAATAAAACCCTTAATTAAAAAAAGAGGTATAGTTTTAATTATGGGCACATGGTGCGAAGACAGCGAGAGAGAAATACCAGGTTTTATTAAGATTTTGGAATCTATAAATTATGATATTAAAAAAATGAGAATCATTGCAGTAGATGAGAATAAAATAACTCCAAATTTCATTGAAAAAGATTATGAATTAATTAATATTCCAACAATAATTTTTTATGATGATGAAAATGAAATTAATAGAATTGTCGAGTTTCCAATTAAAAGTATTGAAGAAGATATTTTAGATATTCTCACCGGAAAAACGTACAAACACGCATATTATAAATGAGTGAAATAATACTAAAATCTAGAGATGAAATTGAATTGATTAGGGAAAGCTCACTTCTTGTCTCGAAAACTCTTGGTATGTTAGCTAAAGAAATCAAACCTGGGATTACCTCACTTGAATTAGATAAAAAAGCTGAAGAATATATTAGAGATAACAAAGCAGAACCTGGATTTTTAGGTTTATATGATTTTCCAAATACTTTGTGTGTGAGTCCTAACGAGCAAGTTGTACATGGAATACCCAATAAAAATATTCTTAAAGAAGGAGACGTGATATCTATTGATTGCGGTGTTTACAAAAACGGTTTTTACGGTGACCATGCATATACCTTTCCTGTTGGAGAAATTAGTATTGAAATAGAAACTCTTTTAAAAACGACTAAGGAATCGTTATACATTGGCATTGAACGTTTTAAAGAAGGAAACAGAGTCGGTGACCTTGGGCATTCAATTCAAGACTTTTGCGAAAAAAAAGGGTATAGTGTAGTTAGAGAACTGGTAGGTCATGGCATTGGTAAAAATATGCATGAAGGGCCCGAAATTCCCAACTATGGGGTAAGAGGAACAGGAAAAAAATTCGTTAATGGAATGGTTATCGCTATTGAACCTATGATTAATCTTGGAAGCAAAAAACTAAAACAGTTGAATGATGGTTGGACGGTAGTCACATATGACAATAAAGTCTCTGCACACTTTGAACATAACGTAGCTTTAATTGATGGAAGACCAGAATTACTTTCAACTTACAGTTTTATATATGAGGCTATGGGCATTCAAAGTGATGAAGAAAAACCCTTTAAAAAGAGTCGTGAAATTAATTCTTAATTTTTTTTCGAGACAATTTTTACTAAGGATAAGTCTGATTTTAAGGCCTATTTTAAGAATCCTATACAGAGGCAAAAAATTTGTAGATCCAATTGATGGAAGTTCTTATAGAACCTTTTTACCTTATGGTTATAATAGGCTCAGAAAAAACGCTTTGTGTCCAGGAACTTTGTCTCTTGAGAGACACAGACTGCTGTGGTTGTATCTTAAAAAAAAAACCAAACTTTTAGAGAAAAATATTTCTGTATTACATGTTGCGCCTGAGTTAATTTTTATAAAAAAATTTAAAAAAATCACCAATTGGAATTACGTTTCAATTGATCTTAAGTCTCCACTAGCAGACATAAAAGCTAATGTGTATAATTTACCATTTGAAGAAAATTGCTTTGATCTTATTTTATGTAACCATGTCTTAGAACACATTGAAGATGATTACAAAGCTTTAAATGAACTTCACAGAGTGATAAAAAATAAAGGAACCTTGATTGCACAGGTACCTCTTGATAAAAATCTTAAAAAAACCTTTGAAAATAAAGAAATTATGAATCCTAAGGAAAGGAACAAATACTATGGTCAGTACGATCATGTAAGAGTTTATGGATTGGACTTTTACACAAGACTTGCTAAGTCAGGTTTTACGCCTAAAAAAATTGATATCTTAAAAGAAATGTCAAATGAGGAAAAAATAAAATATTGTTTACCCAAAGATGAAAAAATACCCGTTGGAATTGCAATAAAATAAATTACCAATTTTTTGATGAATCAGTTACAAATTTATCACTTTTAGAAATAATCCAAAACGCATCCACATCGGGTGTCTCATTAATCAATTTCTTACCCATATCTAAAGGCATTACCATTAGCGCAGTTGCAAAGGCGTCAGCAGTCATGCAATCTAAAGCCTTGACTGAAACACTTAAAATATTTGATCTAGCAGGCCTCCCATTCAATGGGTTAATTGAGTGAACATACTTTTGTTTTGTTTCTTTATCAATTCTATATTTTCTGTAATTCCCAGATGTTGCTAGAGCTTGATTGTTTAATTCAATAATATCAAATATTTTTCTAGGTAAAGTTGACTCAATAGGTTTTTCAATACCAACGCTCCAGAATTTATTTGTTACTAAATTCTTGCCTCGAGATATTAGCTCACCTCCTATATCAATTAAATGGTTCTTACTTCCCGCTTTTTCAAAATATAAATTTATTTGATCAACTGCATATCCCTTAGCCAACGCATTGAAATCAATAAAAATATTTTTATCATCTTTTATTATTTTTTTATCTTTTGTTAACCTAATTCTAGGCCAACCAGTTATTTCCATAAGACTGTCTCTCTCTACCAATCCGATTTTTTTAAGTTTTTTACTTGGTCCAAATCCATACGCGTTGACCCATGCACCTACTGTGGGATCAAAGTAACCCTGAGATTTGTACCACATTAAATTTGCTTTTTGAAAAACTTTTTCGAAATGTTCATCAACAACTATAGTGCTATCACCACTATTTATCTTGGAAATATCTGAATTAGGAATGTAGGTGGACATAGAGTTGTTTAGTGCATTGAAAATTGAATCAATGCCTTTTTGAAAATTTTCTCTAGCGTAAGCTATGTCAAGGTATTTGATTCTATAATATGTGCCTAGTGCTTGACCATCAATTAAAACTAATTCATGCTTAGAGCAAGAAGTTAAAAGAACAACTAAAAGTAAGATTTTTCTCAAAAGTGATACAAACTGATTTTAACCTCCAAAATCATCGAATCGAACATTTTCTGGGGGTATACCAAAATCATCGGCCATCTTTTCAACTGCTTGATTCATCATAGGTGGTCCACAGAAGTATACTTCAATATCTTCTGGTGAATCATGCTTGGAGAGATAGAAATCTATTACACACTGATGAATAAATCCTAAAAATCCGTCTCCTTCAGAGTCTAAATCTTTTTTAACTTTCCAGTTGTCTTCATCTAGAGGTTCTGATAGGGCTACATAAAATTTAAAATTCGGAAAATCTTTTTCAAGAGCACGAAAATGATCTAGATAAAATAACTCTCTTTTTGATCTTCCTCCATACCAAAAAGTGACTTTACGACCGGTTTTTAATGTTCTAAAGAGTTCATATAAATGAGAGCGCATAGGAGCCATACCGGCGCCTCCTCCGACATAAAGCATTTCAGAATCTGAGTGATTAATAAAAAACTCTCCAAACGGACCTGAAATGGTAACTTTGTCACCGGGTTTTTTACTAAAGATGTAAGATGATGCTATCCCAGGATTTACATCCATCCAATCGTTTTTATTTTTATCCCAGGGAGGTGTCGCAATTCTTACATTTAGCATTACCTCTTTTCCCTCAGCAGGGTATGATGCCATTGAATAGGCTCTTTCGACTACTTCTTCATTCTTCATTTTTAGGGGCCAAAGATTAAATTTGTCCCACTCTAGTTTAAATTTATTTGCGTCTTCTGGGTGTTCATCGGGATGAGCTGAAATATCCATTTCCTTATAATTTATTTCACACTCTGGGATTTCGATTTGAATATATCCACCTGCTGTATAATCCATTTCCTCAGGTAATTTAATTACGAATTCCTTAATAAAGGACGCTACATTCCAGTTTCTAACTACAGTTGCTTCCCACTTTTTTATCCCAAAAACTTCTTCTGGAACTTTTATTGTCATGTTTTCTTTAACTTTAACTTGACACCCTAACCTCCAACCGTCAGCAATTTCTTTTCTTGAAAAATGAGGTTTCTCAGTAGGTAGGATTTCCCCTCCTCCTTCTAATACTTGACACCTACACTGTATACAGGTACCTCCCCCTCCGCATGCAGATGGTAGAAAAATTTTATTATTTCCAAGGGTGCTCAGTAAGGTGTCACCTGAAGAAACTTCAACTTCATTTTCACCATTTATTTTTAGAGATACTGGACCAGATGGTAGTAATTTAGATTTAGCAACTAATAACAATGTTACTAATAAAAAAATCACACTTGTTAAGACCAAAACACTCGAAATAATTATTGTAATATCCATTCTTAAAATTATAATTTAATTCCCATAAAACTCATAAATCCTATTGCCATTAACCCAGTAATTATAAAGGTTATCCCTAAACCTTTCAAAGGTGCTGGAACATTAGAATAACTTATTTTTTCTCTAATTGCAGCGATAGCTATTATGGCTAAATACCAACCAACGCCCGAACCAAAACCATAAACAGCTGATTCAGAAATTCCTAAAAAACTTTTTTGTTGCATAAACAATGATCCGCCAAGTATTGCACAATTTACAGCAATTAAAGGGAGAAATATTCCAAGTTCTCCATATAGTGCGGGAGATAATTTTTCAACTATCATTTCAACCAACTGAACCATTGAAGCAATAACAGCTATAAACATAATTAATCTTAAAAAACTTAAATCAATGGATAAATATTCACTGCCAATCCAAGATAGAGCACCAGGTTTTAATAGATAATTGTCCAATAAAAAATTAATTGGAACAGTGATAGACAAAACAAAAATAACAGCCAGACCTAGACCATTAGCAGTCTTAACAGTCTTTGAAACAGCGAGATAAGAACACATTCCAAGGAAATACGCAAAAATCATATTTTCAATAAAAATACTTTTGACGAAAAGATTTAGATAATATTCCATGTTTTAATTTTCCTCAATTAATTTTCTGTTTCTTGAACGTTGAATCCAAATCATTATACCTACAGTAATTAAGGCCATCGGTGATAAAAGCATAAGGCCATTATTTTCATAACCCATTGCATATACAAAATCTGGTATTACTTGATAACCCAAAAGTTTCCCTGATCCAAGTGATTCCCTAAAAAAAGCTACAATAATTAGAATTATACCATAACCAGCAGCATTTCCAATACCATCAAGGAAAGATTTCCATACTCCATTACCAAGAGCAAATGCCTCCAGTCTACCCATAACAATGCAATTTGTTATTATTAGCCCAATAAATATTGACAACTCTTTATAAACGTCATACGAAAAGGCCTTTAATACTTGTTCAACTAATGCCACTAGAGATGCAATAACAACAAGTTGAACAATAATTCTAATTCTATTTGGAATTAAGTTTCTTAAAATAGAAATTATAACATTTGAAGCACCCATTACAAATACAACTGACAATGTCATAACCAATGCTGGCTTTAATTGAACTGTAATTGCTAAAGCTGAACAAATACCTAAAACTTGAACTGTAATTGGATTATTATCATCTAGTGGATCACTTAATAGGGCTCTATTTTTCTTTGAAAGTAGTGGTTCACTCTTTTTATTTATAAAAAATAAATTTAATTTACTATTGCTATCCATTTATTGTATGGTTAATAAAATGATTCTTCATTGCTATAACAATATTATCAGATTTATATTTATTGAAATACGAGATATAATGATTTAATCTCTCAATTATCATGTCAGAAACGCCATCTCCAGTAATTGTTGCACCTGATATTGCATCAACTTCATGGTCATTTTTATCTAGATTTTTTGGATCATTGTTTGATTTTGAAACATTTATTCCAACAAGTTTAGAACTTGAATTGAAAATTTTTTCACCGATAAACCTGTCTTGAAACCATTGCTGGGTTATTTCAGCACCTAATCCAGCAGTCTCTCCTTTATGATCAAATACAATTCCTTTTATTGTTGACATGTCTTCTTCTAATGCGACATATCCCCATATTGCATCCCAAAGTCCTGAGCCTCGAAGAGGAATTATGAAATATTTTTTTTCGTTCATTTCAGCAACAAAAAGTGGGTATCTTTGCTGATTAATATCTTTTTTTATTTCTGTTGATAGATCAATCAAAAAAGCATTTTGGTTCTCATCAACAGAACCATCCCTTAAAAGTGACAGTTCACTTTTAATATATTTTTTATAGAGCTCTTGGGCTTCATCTCTACTAGCCTTTATACCTATGGTTGAAATAATATTCTGCATTTTTTCTTTTACAACATTTTGATTTTGCTTTTCTTTCAACGATTCGGAAGTTAGAGCTAAAGAAGAAGCAACAACTAAAACCATTAAAAGTGAAAACAAAAAGGTGTAAAAATTACTATCCTTATTCATATCATATTAATTTAATTTTTGATGACTCCCACCTTAACTTTCTTTTTTTAATGTTTCTCTCAATTACATAATGATCGATAGTTGGAGCAAAAACGTTCATTAATAATATTGCGAGCATAACACCTTCAGGATATGCTGGATTAAATACTCTTATTAAAATACAGAAAACACCAACTAAAAATCCATATATCCACTTTCCAGTTTTGGTTTGAGAGGCAGAAACCGGATCTGTAGCCATAAAAACTATCCCAAAAGCAAAGCCTCCAACAACCAAATGATTTATCCAATTAAATTGCATTAAAGGATTTATTCCCCAAAAATTGAATAAAACACCAACTAAAGATGCACCTAAAACACCCCCAACAATAATTCTCCAACTAGCAACACCCGTGAAAATTAAAATAATTGCACCCACGAGAATCCACAAAGTAGAAGTCTCAGCAATCGACCCAGGAATAGAACCATTAAACATTTCATTAAAGGTATAGTCAATGTTATTACCAGCAGCCAAAAATCCTAAAATTGTTTCACCTGATATACCGTCTAAGTTTGATGCTTCTGAAACCCAAACTTTATTTCCAGACATGTAAGTCGGATATGCAAAAAATGCAAAAGCCCTTGCTGTTAGAGCTGGATTTAGAATATTCATTCCCGTTCCTCCAAAGGCTTCTTTAGCTATTAGAACTGCGAAAGCTACAGATACAGCTACCATCCATAAGGGGATGTCAACAGGCATAATCATAGGTATTAGTAAACCCGTTACCAAATATCCTTCGTTAACTTCATGTCCACGATATATAGCAAAAATAAATTCAATTAGTAATCCTACAGCGTAGGATACTGCAATCATTGGAAGGATTTTTTTTGATCCATGGAGCATGGCATCCAAAAAAGTAAAGTCAAGGTTAGTTTGAATAAAATACTGATATCCAGTATTATAGATACCATAGAATAGAGCAGGTAACAAAGCTATGATAACAGTAACCATTGTTCTTTTTAAATCGACCGCATCACGAATATGTGAACCAGACTTAGTTGTGTGATTAGGGACAAAAAGGAACGTGTCAAAAGCATTTACCGCTGGAGCGAATCTCTCGAACTTTTCTCCCTTGTTAAAGGGTTTTCTAATTTTATCTAATCTTTTTCTAATAAATTCCATAAAACATTAACTTTCTTCATTAATTATTAATTCGATTCCTTTTTTAATTATTTCCTGTGCTTCAATTTTTGAAGAACTACTAAAGTCGATTAATCCAAAATCTTCCGGAACAACTTCATATATACCAAGGGCTTCCATTCTTTCTATATCTCGGTTTAAACAAGCCTTTACTAATTGCATTGGAAAAATATTCATTGGAAAAACTTTCTCCATTTCTCCAGTAACAACCATTGCTCTTTCCTCTCCATTTAGGTTTGTACTAACTTCTAATTTACTTTTATTTAGAAATCTGGAAAACGATGTTTTAGAAAGGCTTGGAATGAAATTGTCTTTAAATGGCAACCATCCAAACATTCTGTAGCTTTTTCCTTCAGGGATGATAGTTAGCAAATTGTTACTATAGGAAAAATAACCGTCAATGTCGGTCTTTTTACCTGAATATACATCTCCATTAATTAATCTACATTCTTTTGATTTATCAACTTCTATTTTTTTCAAAACACTAGAAATAGATGAACCAATTTTAGATGTAAAATATTGTGGATTGTTAACAGTTGGGCCAACAACAGCTACTGTTCGATTGGAACAAAACTCTCCATTTCTGAATAAAGACCCTATATTTGAAACATCTTCAGGTTTAACAGTCCAAACTTTTTCACCAGGTGAAATAGGCTTGTGATTATGAATCTGAACTCCAATGTTACCAGCTGGATGGGGTCCTTTGACTTTTAGTATCGAAGCATCTTTTATGTTTTCAAAAAAACCAGGAAAATTTGAATCTACAGTCAGATAAAGGTTATCTGCTAATTTAGATAAGATGCTTACACCTAATTGAAAATCCTCTTTTTTATTTTTTAAAACAAAATCAAAATCAACGTCTAATGGTGAGGTTGAATAAGTTGAAATATAAATAGCGGAAGGATTATCTTCAGGTTGAGCAATAATCCCATAAGGTCTTTGTAATATGAATGGCCATGAACCCGATCTCAATAAAACGTCCTTAATTTCTTCAACTGAAAAATCTTTGAAATTGGTTGTTTTAAATTTTACTGAATCATTATTGGTATTTTGACCGGATATAACAATTTCAAGAATTTTTCTCTTTTCTCCTCGAGATATTGCCAGAATTTCTCCAGATACTGGTGATACAAAATGTATTCGGGGGTTATCTTTGGAAAAAAATAAAGGAGTTCCTTTTTTTACTTTGTCACCTTCTCTTACCAAAAGCTTAGGTTTCAAACAGAAAAAATCAGTTGGTTTTAAAGCAAATGTATTAGAATGCTCTGATTCCGATAGAATTTTATTTGCCTCCCCATTCAGGTTTAAATTAAACCCATTTCTAATTTTTATGTCTACTGACATAGCCTACTATTTAATTCAAATCGATCGTAAATTTAATAATTTAATATGTCTATTAAAAAATATTTTTAAACTAAATTATATAATTTTCTTATTGTCAATAGTGCAATTAAGATAGATTATATGTTAATACATTTTGGAGTTGATTTTATATATTAGTTGGATGAAAATCGAGATGTTTTTTTTATCATTTTTTTGTTCGTTAACATTACTTTTTTCTAAATCAGAAAAGAAAATAGACGAAAATCCGTTCATCAAAACAGTAATTTTATCTGGAGGATCCTTCAATTCTCAATTTCCAATAATAAAAATGAATCAAGTTCTATCCCTTTCTTTTGACGATGTAAGTGGTGATGAAAATTTTTATTATTATAAAATAATTCATTGTGACTTTGATTGGAAAAGAAGTAGACTTTTAAAATCTGAATACTTAGAAGGAAATGATAATAACTTAATCGAAGACATGGAAAGCTCTTATGGAACCCTCCAAAGATATACAAACTATAAATTGTCACTTCCAAATAATGACGTGAGCTTTAAAATTTCAGGAAATTTTAAGTTAGAAATTTTAGATGCAGATGATAATATAATTCTTGAAAGAAAATTTTTAATATTAAATGAAAAATTAAGTGTTGATTTAAACGTTTATCCCTCTCAAAATAAGGATAGGTTTTATACACATCAAAATGTTCAGTTTATTATTAATACAAGCGGATATAAAATTAGAAATCCAAATAACGATATTAAAGTTGTTGTTCTTCAAAATGATCAATGGGATAGTTCGAAAATAATATTTAGACCTCAATTCATTGAAAAAGATAGGCTTGTGTATAGATATAATGATGAATCAGAATTTGAAGGAGGAAATGAGTATCTCTTTTTTGACAGTAAAGATTTAAGATCAACTAATCAAAAAATTAGTTTTGTAAGAAAAGAGAATATTTATCAACATTTTTTATTTACAGATAATCCTAGGGGTAATTTAACTTATTCAAATTATTCAGACATAAATGGAAATTTTATTCCTAATACCACTTTAGGGGAAAATCCTTATTATGAATCAGACTACAGCATAGTTTACTTTAGCCTAGCAAGACAATTTGAAATTGATGACTCAAAAATTTATATATATGGGAAGTTTAACAACTATGAGCTAACTGAAGAAAATGAAATGATTTATAACCCAAGTTTGGAAACCTTTGAAGGCATTTTATTGCTTAAGCAAGGATTTTATAATTATAAATATGTTATCCAAAAAAATAATATGATATCAAAAAATCAAATTTCAGGTTCATTTTTTCAAACTGAAAATAGTTACACAGTTCTTGTATACAAAAAAGGGTTTGAGGATTTATATGATATGCTAATTGGAGTTGGTCGAACAAATTCATATGAACTCAAATATTAATCATCGATTTATTTCTTCTTTTTTGAAAAGTTTTTTTTGATTAACTTGAGGAATATTTATTATGTTTCAACAAATAACAAAAGGTATAAGGATTTCGGTAATTACCGAATATAATGGTGATTTCTTAAATGATGGCTTAATTAATTATGCCTTCACCTATACTGTCAAAATAGAAAACCAGAGTAATGATGTTGTTCAGTTAATTAATAGAAATTGGAAAATATTACAAACAAATAGAAGACCTTACTTTGTCGAAGGAGATGGTGTGATTGGACAAAAACCTATTTTAAAATCAGGTGTTTCTCATACTTACAGTTCTAATTGTTTATTAACCTCTCCAATTGGATCTATGAGTGGGTTTTATACTATGATAAATTTTTCAACGGCTAAAGATTTTGAGGTAGAAATTCCTGTTTTTGATTTAGCAGCAACCTTCACGCTAAATTAAATCTTAAATATGAAAAATAGTTTTATCAAAAGCCCAAAGATAGAAAATGAAAAGGTACTTTTATACACACCAGGAAGTAAGGAAAAAGATGAAGTCCTGGATGCATACGACGATCTTTACAACTCAAAAATCGACATAAAACTTAAAATTGATGGAAGAGAAATAGACACTAAAGAAAAAAATAAGATAACACCTCCTCATGATCACAACCACATTTTGGGTACCTATTCAATAGCAGATAAAAATCATGTTGATTTAGCTATTAAAAGTGCATTAAGTGCAAAGGAAAAATGGAATGATTTAGGTTTTTCAGAAAGAGCAAGTATTTTTTTAAAAGCAGCTGAGCTTATTTGTGGTCCATTTAGAAAAATTATAAATGCATCTACTATGATCTCCCAATCAAAAACAATTCATCAGGCAGAAATAGATGCCGCTTGTGAATTTGCAGATTTTTTAAGGTTTAATGTTAAATTTGCTGAAGAAATATACAATGAACAACCTGTTTCTTCTGATGCTACTTGGAACAAATTGTCTTATCGCCCATTGGAAGGATTTATATACGCCGTTAGCCCATTTAATTTTACCGCAATAGGTGGTAATCTCTGTGCAGCTCCAGCCCTAATGGGCAACACTATTGTTTGGAAACCGAGTGATTATCAAATTTTTTCTGCAAAGGTAACTATGGATATATTTGAGGAAGCTGGCCTTCCAGATGGAGTTATAAATATGATTTTTGGTGATCCAGAAATGATTACAAATCAGGCTTTATCCTCAAGTGAATTTGCTGGTATCCATTTTACTGGCTCTACTTCAGTATTTAAAAATATTTGGAAAAAAATTGGAAATAATATTAATCTTTATAAAAATTATCCGAGAATAGTAGGAGAAACAGGAGGAAAAGACTTTATAATGGTACATCCATCTGCAAATACTAAAGAAGTTTCAACAGCTATAATTCGTGGCGCATTTGAATTTCAAGGTCAGAAGTGTTCAGCAGCATCAAGGGTTTATCTTCCAAAATCAATTGGAAAAAAAGTTTTGGATATAATTGGTAATAAATTAAGTGAAATCAAAATGGGACCTCCAAATGACTTTCAAAATTATATAACAGCAGTAATTCACAGGGCTGCTTTTGAAAGGTTAAAAAATGCAATTCTAGATGCAAAATCTTCAAAAGATGTTAAAGTTTTATTCGGTGGAAATTGTGATGATTCAGTTGGTTATTTTGTAGAGCCTACTGTTTTGGTTACAACAGATCCTAAATATATTACAATGGAAAAAGAATTGTTTGGACCTATTGTAACAGTTTATATTTATGACGATAAAGATTATAGTAAGGTTTTAAAACTTGTTGACACAACTTCAGAGTACGCGTTAACAGGTGCAATTTTCGCAAAAGACAGATATGCTATTAAAGAAGCTTTAGACAAATTAGAAAACTCGGCTGGTAATTTCTACATAAATGATAAACCCAGTGGTGCTGTTGTAGGTCAGCAACCATTTGGAGGAGCAAGAGCTTCGGGGACAAATGATAAAGCCGGTTCAAAATTAAATTTACTAAGATGGGTTTCTCCAAGGCTTATAAAAGAACCATTACTGACTCCAAAGGACTACAAATATCCATTTTTAGGATGAAAAATTAGATATCATTTTTAGGTATATAAATAATTTTTTTTGTTTCAAAAAAATTTGACTCAAACATATTTTTTAAACTAAATACTTTAAGGTTAGGGAATCTTTCCTCTTCATAATCGAGTTTTCCTCCTTTTAGGTAGATTATACCAGATCCATCTTTTTGCAGCAAAATATTTTTTTTAACAAGTGGGACAAATTTTTCCATTTTTGTAACAGCACGACCTAAAATAAAATCGAACTTACATTTTATATTTTTAACGTCTCCGACTATAGTCTTTATATTTTTAATTTTTAAATCTTCTTTGATCGAATCTATAACTTTAATTTTCTTTTTAGTTCTATCAATTAATGTGAATTCAACGTTAGGAAAAAATATTGCGAGAGGTATTCCTGGAAAACCACCGCCAGTCCCAACATCCAATATTTTTGTTGCAGTTTTAAATTTAAAAAAAAATGTAATTGACAAAGAATAAGATATATGCCTTTCAAATAAAAATTCTATATCTTTTCTAGAAATTAAATTTACTTTTTTATTCCAATTTTTTATTAATTTTTCGAATAATAGAAACTTATCAATTTGCGTTTTAGATAATAAAGGAAATTTCTTTTTAAGTTCCACAAATTTTGAAACAATTAATTTATTTTTACGTTTTAATTTACAAACTTAACCATAATGAACAAACTTTCAGAAAGAATTGAAAATTTGCCTTCTTCAGCAACCCTGGCTATGGCAGCCAAAGCTAGAGAATTAAAAAATAGCGGAGTAGATGTGATTAGTTTAAGTCTTGGTGAACCTGATTTTAACACACCAGATTTTATAAAAGAAGCGGCCATAAAAGCAATTGAAGAAAATTATCATTCCTATCCTCCAGTNGATGGGTATTTTGAACTAAAAGAAGCAATTTGTGAAAAATTTAAAAGAGATAATAATTTAAATTATAAACCTTCCCAAATTGTAGTTTCAACCGGAGCTAAGCAGTCTATAGCTAATGTGTGTATGGCTCTTTTAAACAAAGGAGACGAGGTTTTACTTCCCGCTCCATATTGGGTTAGCTATTCTGCAATTGTCTCTTTATCCGAGGCAAAATTCAAAATCATCCCAACTTCAATGGAAAATGGCTTTAAGATAACTCCAGCACAGTTAAAATCTGAATTGACATTTAAAACAAGATTAATAATGTTTAATTCACCAAATAATCCTAGTGGAATAGTATATTCGGAAAAAGAACTAAATGAATTTGCTAAAATACTTNAAGACTATCCCTCCACTTACATTTTATCTGATGAAATATATGAACATATTATTTATGGAGAAAAACACTTTAGCTTTGCCAGCCTCCCTAATATGTTTGATAGAACTATAACTGTAAATGGTCTTGCAAAAGCTTTTTCTATGACAGGGTGGAGAATTGGNTATATTGGGGCACCTGAATTTATTGCTAAAGCTTGTAACAAATTTCAAGGTCAAATTACCAGCGCTGCAAATTGTATAGCTCAAAGATCTGCTATAACAGCCCTTAAAGCCCCAGTTTCTAAAATACAATATATGATTAATGAATTTAATTCTAGAAAGGAATTGATCTTTGATTTAATTTCAAAAATTCCTGGATTTAAAATTTTAAAGCCTTCGGGNGCTTTTTATCTCTTCCCAGATATTTCGTTTTATTTTGGAAAAAAAATAAAGGGTAAAATAATNAACGATNCAAATGATTTTGCAATGANAATCCTAGAAGAAGCAAATGTAGCCACNGTTTCTGGTGATTCATTTGGAAATAAAAATTGCTTACGNATTTCATATGCAGCTTCAAAAGAAGAAATAACAGAAGCCGTTANTAGAATCAAAAACCTTTTAGCAAATCATTAATTTATTTAACAATTACTTTTTCTTGATGATTAATTGATTCTTGATGAATTGCTTTAAATAATTTTAAAACAAATTCTTCAGATAATCCATGGTTTTCTCCGTCAAGTACCATTTTACCGAGTATTTCGTTCCACCTTTTGTTCTGAAGAACAGCAACATTATTTTTCTTTTTCAACTTTCCTATAGAATCAGAAATTTTCATTCTCTCTCCAAGAATTTGAAGTAGACTTTGATCAGCGATATCAATTTGAGTTCTTAAATTTTCTAGTTCATTAACATAGTCCTTCTTATCAATCGTTGTCTTTCGCATTTTTAAATCTTCCATTATTTGTATCAATCTGTTTGGAGTTATCTGTTGTGCAGCATCACTCCATGCATTATCAGGATCTATNTGAGTTTCNATCATCAAACCATCAAAATTTAGNTCTAATGCCATTTGACTAAGATCAAATATCAAGTCTCTTCGTCCTGAAATATGAGATGGGTCACANATAATTGGNATGTCAGGAAACTTATTTTTTGCTTCAATAGCAATTTGCCATTCTGGATTATTTCTATACTTCGATTTTCCTTGAGATGAAAAACCTCTATGAATAAGCCCTAACCTGCTAATATTTGCAGACTGAAGTCTTTCAATAGCACCCAGCCATAGTGAGAGATCAGGGTTGACTGGATTTTTTACTAAGACTATTTTGTCAGTCCCATTTAACGAATCTGCAATTTCTTGAACTATAAAAGGACTAACTGTTGATCTGGCTCCAATCCATAATACATCAATATCATGTTCTAATGCTAATTTTACATGATCTCTATTAGCTACCTCTGTAGCTGTTAAAAGCCCAGTTTCTTTTTTAACCTTCTGAAGCCATTTTAAACCTATGGAACCAACACCTTCAAAGTTACCAGGTCTAGTTCGGGGTTTCCAAATTCCGGCTCTAAATACTGTAACGTCTGATTCCTTCAAGTGATGGGCTATTTTTAAAACCTGTTGTTCGGTCTCAGCGCTGCAAGGACCAGCAATAACAAGCGGATGGGATAAATTAAATTTTTCTAACCAATCGTTTGCTTTTAATTTTATTTCCATTTTGATTTAATTTTTAGGTTTAATTGTATCAAGTATTTTCTTTAGTTTATTTGTTTTAATCATTTGACCTTTTAAGTCTCTATAATTTTCATTCTCAATTTTCAACCGAAATTGATTTAGATTTTCAATATATGCGTTCAAAATTTCAAGTATATTTTTTCTATTATCTTTAAAAATAGAAGACCACATTTCCGGCGAACTTTTTGCCAACCTTACAGTAGACTCAAATCCACTTCCTGCAAAATCCAATATATTTTGATCATTTTTTTCGGACTCCATAACTGTTTTACCAAGCATGAAAGAGCTTATATGAGACAAATGTGAAACTATTGCCATTTTTTTATCATGCTCTTCTGGGTTCATATATCTAATTTTCATCCCCATCAAATTAAAAATTGATTCTGCCCATTTTAGTAAATCAGGCCTTGTCCTATTCGTCTCACAAAGAATCTGAATTCTTCCATTGAAGAGATTTTCTTTACATGCCATGGGACCAGAAAATTCATTACCTGCTATTGGGTGAGTGGCTAAAAATTGGTCCCTTTTAGAATGATTTTCCACTGATTTACATAAACTAAATTTTGTAGAACCAACATCCCATACTAAAGCATCTTTATTCAAATTATCGAGAACAAAGGGTAAAATTTTTAAGCTTTCACTTACAGGGACAGATAAAATCACCCTATCAGCAATATTTAAATTTTCTAAACTATCAATACTATCAATCAACCCAATATCTTTAGCATGTTGAATATTAATTTGATTCTTATCAACTCCATGAATTTGAACTTTATCTATGAGGTTTCTTATATCTTTCGAGATAGAACCCCCTATTAAACCGGTTCCAATTAAAAAAAATTTCATGACCTCAATCTTTTTAAGACTTCATTCATTTTTTTTGTATCTGTACATAACGAAATCCTAACATATCCCTCACCTTGAGATCCAAAAATTGATCCAGGAGATATAAAAAAATTATATTTTTCCAACAGATGGTCGACAAAATCTTCTGATTTGAAAGATCCATTCAAAATTTTACACCATACAAACATACCAACCCCATTTTTAGAAAATGATAGTTTAAGTTTAGTAGCAATTTGTTCTGCTAGTTTTCTTCTTTTAAAATATTCTTTGTTAAGGCTATCAAACCATTTTTGACTACTAGCTAAGGCTTTTATTGCTCCATGCTGTACACAATAAAACATTCCTGAATCAAAATTTGATTTTACTTTTAACACAGCATCTATATACTTTGATTCACCTACCATCATACCAACTCTCCACCCCGCCATATTAAATGATTTACTAAGTGAATTCAGTTCTATTGCAACTCCTTTTGAATTCTTTAGAGTTAAAATACTTCTAGGTTTTTTATTTAGAATAAAACTATATGGATTGTCATTTATTAAAATGATATTATTTTTCTTTGCCCAAAAAATTAATTCATTTAATTTTTTTTCATCAAAATCTGCACCCGTTGGCATGTGGGGATAATTAATCCACATTAATTTGATATTTTTTGGATTCAAGCTTTCTAGGTCATCTATTTTTGGATACCAGTTATTTTCCTCTGATAAATTATAATTCAATACCTCTGCTCCTAATAATTTTGAAACTGCTCTATAAGTTGGATATCCTGGATTTGGAATTAATACCCTATCTCCCTTGTTTAGAAAAGCCATAGAAATGTGCATAACACCTTCTTTTGATCCCATTAGAGGTAAAATTTCATTAGTGGGATTTATTTCAACACCATATTGCTTATAATAAAAATTCGAAATAGCCTCCCTCAGTTCTAGCAATCCATTATGACTTTGATACATGCTCGATCTATAATCACCTATGCTCTCTGACAAAGCTTGTTTTACTTCAAGACTAGGTGACAAATCTGGGCTTCCAATAGCCATGTTGATTATGGGCCTTCCTGAAGAAATATAATTATTTATTTCTCTCATTTTTTTCGAGAAATAATATTCATCGACGTATTTTAATCTTTCAGCTGTAAACATCATTTTTTGTATTCTAAGTACAGTCCAATTATTTTAAATTCTAAAGCCATAATTTTAAGGATTGAAACAGCCTTTTGAAAAAAACCGGTGTTTTCAAATTTTACATCAACAAAAAAAGCATACTTGCCTGGTGTTATTATTACTGGGAGTGATTGAATTTTAGTTAGATTTAAAAGACAATCACTTAAAACATTCAGTACAGCAGCTAAACTTCCTCTTTGATGGTCCAATATAAATTTAAGAGATGCTTTATTATATGATTCTTTTTTGAATGGCTGCACGTTAGTTTTTAGAATAACAAACCTCGTCACATTATTATTGATTGTCTGAATAGACTCTGATATTAAATTTAAATTATAGATCTTGGCAGCTTCTTTTGATGCTATAGCAGCAATTCCTTTTAATTTTTTCTCTGATATTATTTGAGCTACTTTTGCTGTATCACTTGCCTCGACTAAACTAATATGATTATGATCATTAAAAAACTCCTTACATTGTAAAAGGGCCATTGGGTGAGAATGAACTTCTTTGATATCTTCGACAGTCTGGTTTTGAAAACACATCAAATTATGATCAATAGAAAAATTATATTCACCTATTATATGCATATTAGAATCATCAATCAAAGCATAATTTGGTAAAATTGACCCTGCAATTGAATTTTCAAGAGCCATTACACCCCTTTCAACTTTCTTTTGATTTAGCTTATCAATAATTTCTTGAAAAGTGTTGCAATCAATTATATCAACATTTGGTCCAAAATAACTAAGAGCAACCAAGTGGTGAAAAGATCCTTTAATTCCTTGAATAGCTACTTTCATTTCAATTTTTTTTAAAAAAAAAGCCCTGAAAAATCAGGACTATTATTTTACTTACAATTATATACCATAGTCCTAACTATTATAAAAATAAAAGTATAAGAAGTAAAAATAAGTTGTAATTTTTGTTTTCATTAACGTGCAAATCTAATATCCTAAGAGATAAAAACAAAATATTTAATATGTTTATTAAATAACAATTATTAAATTGATTTGTAAACTTATAATTATGAATTTATCGAATTTTAGATTAAGATTAGCATTAATACTATCTTTTATAGTAGTCAACTCTTGTCATAAAGCAAGTAAAAAAAGGGATTTAAATGAATTTATTTACTTGGAAACAACAGTCGAAAGCCTAATTTATGGATATAAAAATGGAGATTTTAAAGTTGTCGATGTAATAAAAGAATATATAGACAGGATTAAAAAAATTGACATGGCTGGTCCTAGGCTTCGATCTATAATACAAATAAATCCCGATGCAGTTAAAATTGCTTCTGAACTTGATAATCTATCATCCAAAGGTAAATTGAAAGGGCCTTTGCATGGGATCCCAGTAATCTTAAAAGATAATATTGACAGTGGAGATAAAATGAATACAACTGCTGGTTCAAGGGCATTAATTAATTCAAAAGCAAATGAGGACGCATTTATTGTAAAAAAGCTAAGAGAATCAGGCGCAGTGATATTGGGGAAAGCAAATCTAAGTGAATGGGCAAATTTTCGGGGTCAAAATTCAACAAGTGGATGGAGTGGNATCAACGGTCAAACCAAAAACCCCTATGTGCTTTCAAGAAACCCNTGCGGCTCAAGCTCAGGGTCTGGGGTTGCTGTTTCAGCTAANTTAACTGTCTTAGCTATAGGCACTGAAACTAATGGTTCAATNATGTGTCCATCTAATGCCANNGGGATAGTGGGAATAAAACCTACAGTTGGNTTAATCAGTAGAACAGGAATNATACCTATTTCATTTACTCAAGATACTTCTGGCCCAATGGCAAGAACATTAAGTGATGCGGTTATAGCTTTAAATGTTATGAAGGGACAAGACTCTNTAGATTCCAAAACATTATCCATCCCNAATAAAAAATTNGACTACACTAAATTTTTAANACNAGGAGGGATAAAAAATAAAAGGATTGGAGTATACAGTTTACCACTAGGAAATAAATCCAGAAGGAAAGGATATAATGCAGATGTTGANAGTTTATTTAAAAAATCAATTAAATTGATTNGTTCACTTGGAGCAGAAATAATCGAGATAGATACAATAAATCANAGAGATAATGGTATTCATTCTTANAANGTAATGCTTCACGAGTATAAAGACGGACTTAACAAATATTTTAAAAGTTTAAAAAGCAATTCTCAAATTAAGAATTTAGATGACTTAATTNAATTCAATGAAAAAGACTCAATTGAACTTAAATACTTTAATCAGGCATATTTAAAATTAGCAAATGAAACNGGTGGGATNAAAAGTGNTGAATACAAAAATTCACTTTTNTTGCTTAATAAATATAGNAAAGAAGANGGTATTGATAGGGTAATGAATAAANATAATCTAGATGCAATTATATCTCCAACAGGTAGCCCTGCTTGGAGTTCGGATCTTTTAAACGGCGACAATTATCATATTGGAAGTTCTTCCCCAGCAGCTCGAGCTGGTTACCCAAATATCACTATCCCTATGGGGAATGTTCATGGACTTCCAGTTGGAATTTCATTTTTTGGCAGAGCTTGGAGTGAGAGTGTGTTAATCGAAATTGCATTTGATTTCGAACAAATTTCAAAAGCTAGGATCATTCCAAATTTCAAATTAAACGACGAATATCTTTAATTTTTCTTGGACGATTTTTTCCTAAAAAATATATGTTTTTAAATTTAAAAAACAGATTCTGCGATAGATTTAATGTTATCTGAACGTCCCATAGTATAGTAATGTAGAAATGGAACTCCAGCTTTTTTTAATTCCTTACTTTGTTCAATACACCATTCAATTCCAACTTGTCTAANCTGATCNTTNTTTTTACATTTTATAACTGATTTTATTAAATCATCTGGTAGGTCAACATAAAATCTTTGGGGAAGAACGTTTAGTTGTTTTTTTGTTGAAATTGGTTTTAACCCAGGGATTATTGGAACATTGATTTTATTTTCCAAACATTTTTTTTGAAAGTCAAAAAACTTTTGATTATCAAAAAACATCTGGGTAACGATATAATGGGCACCTGCATCAATCTTTTTCTTCAAAAAATTTATATCACTGTCAAAACTTGGAGCTTCAATATGTTTTTCTGGATAACCTGAAACTCCAATACAAAAGTTTGTTTTTGCTTTATTTTGAATTTCTTCGTCTAAATATTTTCCTTTATTAAGGTCAACAATTTGTTTAACAAGATCACTTGCAAAAGAATTTCCATCAACACTTGGTTTGAAATATACCTCAGATTTTAATGAGTCCCCTCTAAGAGCTACAACATTTTCAATTCCTAAAAAATCTAAATCTATGAGCAGNTTTTCAGTTTCTTCTTTTGAAAACCCTCCACAAAGAACATGTGGAACAGCATCTATATTATATTTNTTTTGCAGGGCAGCACATATTCCTACTGTTCCTGGTCTTTTTCTTATNACATGTTTTTGCAACAAACCGTTATCTANCTCTNTGTAAACANACTCNTCTCTATGATAGGTTACATCTATAAAGGGTGGTTTAAACTCCATAAGNGGATCAATTGCATNAAAAATCGATTCAAGATTTTGTCCTTTTAAAGGCGGTAAAATCTCAAAAGTAAATTGAGATGAATCGTTCTTATTTTTAAGATGATCTATAATTTTCATATTTTAAAAGNTTAAATTTGGTTTTAACCACTTAATTGCATTTTCAAGAGTTATTTTTTTTCTACATGCATAATCCTCTACTTGATCTTTAGAAATTTTTCCCAATCCAAAATATTTCGCACTAGGATTTGCAAAATAATATCCTGAAACAGAGGATGCGGGCCACATCGCTAGACTTTCTGTCAACGAAACACCAATATTTTTTTCAACATTAAGAATATTCCAAATTGTTTTTTTTTCTAAATGATCTGGACATGCAGGATATCCTGGAGCAGGTCTAATGCCTGAGTACTTTTCTTTAATTAAATCATCATTGTTAAATTTTTCTTTTGGTGAATACCCCCAGTGTTCAGTTCTCACCTTTTTATGTAAATATTCTGCATATGCTTCAGCCAATCTATCGGCTAAAGCTTTTACCATTATTGAATTATAATCATCGTTATTATTTTCATAGTATTTGGATAATTTGTCTACTCCGATACCTGTAGTAACACAAAAAACACCTAAAT
>NHEX02000028.1 GCA_002171475.2 Flavobacteriales bacterium TMED96 | reverse complement strand
TCGAAAGGTTTTCTTGTTTTTTCTTCCCCTGAAACTACAATTCCTGAAAATAATCTTAAAAATTTAAATCTTTTTAAAGCTACTGGAAAAGTTTCTGAGCTCCAATTAGTCAGCCCAAGGAGTTTGAATTCTTCTTTCTGATAAATGTTTTTTAGTATTTTGACGGTTCCTGATATTTCACCTCCAAGCATTTCTTCCCATCTTCCATAATATGCGAGAATTAATTTTTCGTATTCAGGGAATAATTTTATTCTTTCGCTTGTTGCTTTTTTTAAAGGGTATCCCATGTCTTGGTTTTCATTCCACTCAAATGTGCAAATATTATTGTAGAAAAACTCACGATCGGTTTTGTTTTTAATTAGTTTTTTAAAAACATAATCTGGATTCCAATCAATTAATACACCCCCTAAATCAAAAATTATATTTTTAATTACTTTTTTTCTCATCTTTTTGTCCTGATTGCATTAAAAATTCTTTAAGGAATATGTCAAGATTGCCATTCATAACAGACTCTACATCTGATACTTCACAATTACTTCTCAAATCTTTTACCAATTTATATGGGTGAAAAACATAGTTTCTAATTTGAGAACCCCATTCAATTTTCATTTTTGTAGCTTCAATTTTGTCTCTTTCTGAAGTTCTTTTTTTTAGCTCTATTTGGTAAAGCTGAGATTTTAGAAGGTGTAATGCTTTATTTTTATTATCAAGTTGAGAACGACTCTCCGAGTTCTCAACGATTATTCCTGTTGGTAAATGTTTTAATCTTACTGCCGTTTCAATTTTATTTACACTTTGTCCACCAGCTCCACTTGATCTCATGGTTTCCCATTTAAGATCGGATGGATTGATTTCAATTTCGATTTCTTCATCAACTAGTGGATAAACGTAAACTGATGCAAAGGAAGTATGACGTTTTGCATTACTATCAAAAGGAGAAATTCTAACTAGCCTGTGTACCCCATTTTCTCCTTTGAGCCAACCAAAAGCGTAGTCTCCCTCTATTTGAATTGTAACGGTTTTAATTCCTGCAACATCCCCAGATTGGTTATTTAGTTCTTTTAATTTGAATGAATTCTTTTCCCCCCACATTAGATACATCCTCATAAGCATTTCAGCCCAGTCACAACTCTCTGTTCCTCCAGCTCCAGCGTTAATTTGAACAATAGCACTCAAATTATCCCCTTCACTAGACAGCATATTTTTAAACTCTAAATCTTCTAGATATTTTATGCATTTAGAGTAAGAATTTTCAATTTCGTCAATTGTATTTTCACCTTGTTCATGATATTCACAAAGAATTTCAATATCATCAAAAATAGTTTGAATTTGATTAAAATCAGTGATCCACTTTTTGATAGTTTTCATTTTTTTCATTACCCTTTCAGCTTCTTTTGAATCGTTCCAAAAGTCTGATTTTGAAGTAATGAGTTCTATTTCTTTTAACGTTTCGACTTTTCCATCTATGTCAAAGATACCCCCTTAACGCATCCAGTCGCTTTTTAAGATTTGCTTTTTGATCATTTGTAATCATTTGCATTTAAATTTAAAAAATAAATTTACTGTTATTTTTTTCTTTAATTTTAGTAGACCCAAAATATAAAAATAATGCTTCTTAAAATCATGTTTTTTTTACTGTTTTTTTTAAATTTTAACCTCTATTCATTTAAAAGTCCCCATGACATAATAATTGATAATTCTAATTCTTTTGGGCCACGGGAAAAACTCCTACAAGGTTTTTTTGAATTTTCATATAGCTCAGAAGATGGTCGTATAATTTTAAAATTAAATAAAGCGAAAGATTTAAAGAAAGAATTTTTATACGTAAGCAGTCTAAGTCAAGGAATAGGTAGTAATGATATTGGTCTTGACAGGGGTCAACTTGGGGAAGAAAGATTAGTTTATTTTAAGAAGATGGGGGATAAAATAGTGCTAGTTCAACCAAATCTAATTTTTAGAAGTAGTTCTAGCAACAAGCTCGAAAAAAAATCTATTAAGGAAGCATTTGCGAAGTCCGTCCTTTTTGGTTTTAAAATTCATAAATCTACAAAAACTGATATTTTTATTGATCTTACTCCTTTTTTAATGCAAGATATGCATGGTGTTTCAGACAGATTAGAAAAAAGGGGAGAGGGTAAATATATTATTGANGAAAACAGATCTGCTATTTTTTTAGAAAGAACTAAAAATTTCCCTAAAAATAGTGAGTTTGATGTAATGATAACATTTTCTGGAATTCCAACAGGAAAACTACTGCAAACAGTTACCCCTTCTCCGAAAAGCGTCACAGTTCATCAGCATCATTCTTTCGTTGAGCTACCAGACAAAAATTACACTCCTCGAGAATTTGACCCAAGATCTGGAGCCAATGGCTTACATTTTTTTGATTATTCTACACCNGTAAATGAATCAACAAAGAAAACTTATGTGTTAAGGCACCGATTGAAGAAGAAAAATCCCTCTGAGAGGGAAAGCGAAGCTATTGAGCCGATAATTTACTATTTAGATAATGGGACACCCGAACCTGTTCGCTCTGCCCTTATAGAAGGTGGAATGTGGTGGAACGAGGCTTTTGAAAATGCAGGTTATAAAAATGCTTTCAGGATAGAAATTTTACCNGAGGATGCTGACCCGCTAGATATTAGATACAATGTGATTCAATGGATCCATAGATCAACTAGAGGGTGGAGTTATGGATCAAGTGTTGTCGACCCAAGNACTGGAGAAATTATTAAGGGACATGTTAGTTTAGGAAGTTTAAGAATACGTCAAGATTTTATGATTGCACAATCTCTGTCGAAAGATCCATATAAATACAGTGATGAAAATGATGTAGAAATGCTNAAAATGTCAATTAATCGAATTAAGCAATTATCCGCTCACGAAATAGGTCATACACTTGGCTTTGCGCACAATTTTGCGTCAAGTGTCAACAATAGGGAGTCAGTTATGGATTATCCACACCCATTGATTGAACTCGTAAATGGTGAAATTAAACTAGATAATGCTTACGATGAAGGAATTGGTGAGTGGGATAAAACATCTGTACTTTACTCTTATCAAGATTTTACAACTGAACAAAATGAACAAAATGAACTAAATAATATTCTGAATGATAGTTATAATAAGGGTCAGAGGTTCATAACCGACAAAGATGCGAGACCCCTCGGTGGAGCCCACCCGAATGCTCATCTTTGGGATAATGGTGAGAACCCTATTAAGGAATTCTACCACTTGCTCAAAGTGAGAAAAGTCGCAATGGATAATTTTTCAACACATCAACTAAAAAGAGGTGAACCAATTTCAATACTTAGAGACAGGCTTGTCCCGTTATACTTTCTACATAGATATCAAATTGAAGCAGTTTCAAAACTAATTGGTGGACAAACCTTTAATTACTCAGTTAAAGGTAACACAAATGAAAAAGTTTTACCTGTAAATGAAGTTACTCAACGAGAAGCCCTTAATGCGTTATGTGNATCNTTAAATCAAAATCATTTAATAATTTCAAAAAAAATAATGGAGGTTTTACCACCCTTTGCATTTGGATCTAGTCAATCTCGTGAAAGTTTTTCAGGATTTACAGGACCAACTTTTGATTTGTTAAGTCCTGTAAACTCTTTAAGTGACATAATTTTCTCCTTCATTCTAAACCCACAAAGNGCCAGCAGACTTGCACAGCAAAAAGTTTATTATAAAAACCAGCTTGGATTAAGCGAAAGTTTAGATTTTATGATTAATAAGTTTTTTAAAACAAAAACGTTAGATAATGTCGAGCAAGTTGGCTTAATTATACGCAATAATTTAATTTTTAAAATGATCGATTTATTTGAAGATAAAAATTCTCCAGTTGAAGTTAAATCTGTTGTATTGAGTAAGNTTCACGAATTAAATACCTTTTTTGAAAACGAAAAAAATACACGAAATGATTATTTTAAGTTTATTTTAAAACGATTTTTTGAAGGTAAATTAAAGTTTGAATCGAAAACGAAATTAAAAATTCCAGATGGATCTCCTCTTGGTCAAACCCTAAGTTGCGAGTAGATGGAAGCACATGTCAATTTAATTAGTGACACGGTCACAAAACCAGATAAAAAAATGATTGACTTCATGTTAAATGCCGACGTGGGTGACGATGTTTTCAAGGAAGATCCAACTGTAAATAAATTAGAGTTAATGCTATGTGATTTATTTGGTAAAGAATCTGCACTTTATTTTCCCTCTGGGACAATGGCAAATCAAACGGCTATAAAAATTCATACCCAGCCAGGCGATCAATTAATATGTGATCATTTTTCTCATATTTTTAATTATGAAGGTGGCGGTGTAAGTTTCAATAGCGGAGTTTCCTGTTCTTTAATTGAAGGAGATAGAGGTAGAATTAAAGCTGAACAAGTTGAAGAAAAAATAAATCCAAGTGACTTTTATCACTCACCTAGAACATCAATGGTTTCAATTGAAAATACTACAAATAAAGGNGGGGGAGCGTGTTACGATATAAAAGAATTAAAAAAAATAAATAAAATTTGTAATAAATATGGTTTTCCAATTCATTTAGATGGAGCAAGATTGTGGAATGCAATGATTGCAACGGATTCAAAACCCTCCGATTATGGTGAAATATTTGACACAATATCAGTTTGTTTTAGCAAGGGCTTGGGTGCACCAGTGGGGTCTGCACTTATTTGTTCAAAAAAAAATTATGAAAAGGCACTTAGAATCAGAAAAATCTTGGGTGGTGGGATGAGACAATCTGGTTACCTTGCAGCAGCAGCAATTTATGGTATAGAAAATAATTGGGATAAATTAAAAGAAGATCACAGAAAAGCAAAAGAATTATCCAAAATACTGATAAAAGTAAGGGGAGTAAAAAAGATTTATCCAGTTGAAACTAATATTATAATTTTTGAATTTGAAAACAAAAATTTAAAAACCCATTTTGTGAAAAAAATGAACAATTCGAAAATAAAAATTATTAGTATGGATAAANAAAAGCTAAGAATGGTAACACACAGAGACTATACAGAAGAACAACATGGATATGTTTTGGAATCACTTAAAAAGTTATGCTAATTCAATTGTTTAAAGATAATAGAATTTTTAATATTGCAACTTTTGTAGTTTTTATATTATTATTTGGTTGTATGAAAAAAAAAATAGTGAATCAAGAAAAAGAATTGTATCCACCAAAAGCTGAAATAAAAATATATCAGCATAAAATCCATAATGATATTAGAGTTGATGAATTTTATTGGCTTAATAACCCAGAAGACCCAGAAGTCATTGACTATTTAGAGAGAGAAAATGACTATTATGAAAAATCAACTAAGCATCTAAAAAATTTAGAAAATAAATTATTCACAGAAATGAGGAGCAANATTAAAGAGGAAGACTCTTCTGCACCTTATTTCTATAATGGTTACTGGTATATNACTCGTTATGAAAAAAACAAACAATACCCCATTCATACTAGAAAAAAAGAAAAATTGTCTGCCTCTGAAGAAATTTTATTTGATTGCAACGAACTAGCAAAGGNTTATGATTATTTTAGGTTAGTTGGAATTAATATAAGTCCTGACAATAAAAAAGCTGTATTTGGTATTGATACTTTATCAAGGCGAAAATATACTCTCATGATAAAAGATCTTGAATCTGGAGAGTTNTTAAGCACTCAAATAAAAAATACAACTGGATATGGTGTTTGGGCTAATGATAATGAACATATTTTTTATACTAAGAAAAATTCAAAAACACTAAGAGCAGAAAGTGTTTTTAGACAATCGATTATTCAAGGTAAAGATTCAAATAAATTGATTTACACAGAAAAAGACAGTACGTTTAGCACTTTTGTGAGTAAATCAAAGTCGGATTCTTATATTTTGATTGGCTCATTTAGTACTCTAACTTCTGAATATCGTTTTTTAGATGCTCGTAAACCTCTTGGTGACTTTAAATTGGTTCAAAAAAGAATAGAGGGATTAGAATATAGTGTTTCACATTATAAAGATAATTTTTTCATATACTCCAACGCAGATAATGCCAAAAACTTTAAAATCGACGTTGTTCCTTTATCAAATCCTTCAAAGGAAAATTGGAAAACTTTCTTACCTCATAGAGAGGAGGTTTTTTTAGAAGATATTGATTTATTCAAAAATTTTTGGGTAACTACAGAAAGAGTAAACGGGCTTACCAAAATATTTATTAGAAACTGGAAAGATTCAAATAAAATAGAAATAGATATGGATAGTGAAACTTATACAAGTTACACCTCAACCAACCTAGAGTTTGACACAAATTATCTGCGGTATGTTTTTTCTTCTATGACTCAGCCAAGTCAAGTTATTCAAATTGATATGAATACTTTAAAAAAGGAGGTATTGAAAGAGCAAATAATTAAAGGTAATTTTGAGGTAAGTAATTATACTTCAAAAAGAATTTGGATCGATTCTAGAGACGGTAAAAAAATACCTGTTTCAATCTTATACAAAAAAAATATTGAAATTAATTCGAAAACCCCAGTTTTACAATACGGTTATGGATCATACGGATCTACGATAGATCCATCTTTTTCGTCTAATATCTTAAGTTTGGTTGATAGAGGTTTTATTTATGCTATTGCCCATATTAGAGGAAGCGAATATTTAGGAAGAAGTTGGTATGATGATGGTAAAATGCTTAATAAAAAAAATACATTTTTTGATTTTATTGATGTTTCAAATTATTTAATAAATCAAAATTATACATCTTCTAAGCATCTATATGCTTATGGGGGTTCTGCTGGTGGTTTGCTTATGGGATTTATTGTAAATGAAGCCCCAAGTTTATATAATGGAGTAATTGCTGCAGTTCCTTTTGTTGATGTAGTTACAACAATGCTAGACGAAAGTATACCTTTAACAACTGGAGAATTTGATGAATGGGGAAATCCCAAAAACAAAAAATATTATGATTACATAAAATCTTATTCTCCTTATGACAATATTAAAAAACAAACCTATCCCAATTTACTTGTAACATCTGGATTGCATGACTCCCAGGTTCAATACTGGGAGCCTGCAAAGTGGGTAGCAAGGCTTAGGCTCAAATCTAGTAATAAAAATAAAATTTTTCTATACACAAATATGGAAGCTGGTCATGGAGGAGCTTCGGGAAGATTTAATTCTCTTAAAGAAACCTCAAAGAAATATGCTTTTATTTTAGGACTTGAGAACAAAAAATAAATTATTTAAATTTGCACCGGTTTAAAACCGCTCATAATGAATTTATATTCTAAAATTTATCCTGATTTACTAAAGCTTATAGGGAAAACCCCTCTCATAAAATTGAATAAAATTACTTCAAATTACAAAGGAACTTTTTTTGCTAAATGGGAGGCGTTCAATCCTGGACATTCAAATAAAGATAGAATTGCCTTACATATTATTGAGAATCTAGAGAAAAAAGGTGAAATTTTTCATGATTCTACAATAATTGAGACTACTTCTGGTAATACTGGTTTTAGTTTAGCTATGGTAGCAATAATTAAAGGTTATAAATGTGTCTTGGCTGTAAACTCAAAATGCTCAAATGATAAAATTAATATGTTAAGAGCGTTAGGTGCAGAAGTATATGTATGTCCGGCAAATGTTAAAGCTGATGATCCTAGGTCATATCACCAAGTCGCGAAAAAACTACTAAATGAAACTAAAAATTCAATTTATATAAATCAATATTTTAATGAATTAAATATTCAAGCTCATTACAAAACCACCGGCCCNGAGATTTGGAATCAGACTAAGGGTAAAATAACTCATCTGGTAGCCTGCAGCGGTACCGGTGGCACTATTTCAGGTTGTGCCCAATATTTGAAAAAAATGAATCCTTCAATAAAAATAATAGGTGTTGATGCATACGGCTCTGTTTTAAAAAAATACCATGAGACTAATGAATTGGATCCTAATGAAATATACCCTTATAGGATTGAAGGATTAGGAAAAAATCATATACCAAGTACTACCAATTTTGAGTTGATTGATGAATTTATAAAAGTATCTGACGAAAAAAGTGCATATATGGCTAGAAAAATAACAAAGGAAGAAGGAATATTCGTGGGTTACACTTCAGGTGCTGCTTTTGAAGCAGTTAGATTATTGAATAAGAAAAATAAATTTTCTAGTAAAAGCAAAGTGGTTGTCATTTTCCCAGATCATGGTTCAAGGTATTTGAGTAAAATTTATAGTGAAAAATGGATGCAAGAGCAAGGATTTAGTCAATATAATCTTATCGAAAAACAGTCTAAAGTTGAATATATATAATAAATTAAAATATATTCGTAAAATATGAATGATTTATTTCAAAGAATTATNAAAAATAAGGGGCCTTTAGGTAAGTGGGCTTCAATTGCTGAGGGATATTTTGTATTCCCAAAATTAGAAGGACCTATTGCTAATAGAATGAAGTTTAATGGTAAAGAGGTTATTACTTGGAGTGTTAATGACTATCTAGGGCTTGCGAATAACCCTGAGGTAAGAGAAATAGATTCAGAAGCGGCTCAGAGATTTGGTTCAGCCCACCCCATGGGTGCAAGAATGATGTCTGGTCACACTGACTTACATGAAAAGTTAGAAAAGATACTTGCTGATTTAGTTAACAAGGAGTCTTCATATGTGTTAAATTTTGGATATCAAGGTATTCTATCTACAATTGACACTTTAGTCTCTAAAAATGATGTCATAGTTTATGATATTGATTCTCATGCTTGTATTATTGACGGGGTGAGACTTCATTTAGGAAAACGCTTTACATATAAACATAATGATATAGAAAGTTTAGAAAAGAATCTTATTAGAGCGTCTAAGGTTGCTAATAAGACTGGAGGAGGNATTTTAGTTATTTCTGAAGGTGTTTTTGGAATGAGAGGCGAACAGGGTAAATTAAAGGAAATTGTAAAATTAAAGGAAAAATATAAATTTAGATTTTTAGTTGATGACGCTCATGGTTTTGGAACACTTGGAAGAAATGGTTCTGGAACAGGTGATGAGCAAGGTGTTCAGGATGAAATTGATGTGTATTTTGCAACTTTTGCAAAGTCAATTGCTTCAACAGGTGCTTTTATTGCAGCGTCTAAGGAAGTAATTGATTTTCTTAAATATAATATGCGTTCTCAAATGTTCGCGAAATCCCTACAGAGTGTTTTGGTTTATGGCATTATTAAAAGGGTAGAAATGATGAAATCAAGATCAGAGTTTAAAAACAAGTTGTGGGAAAATGTTTCTTCGCTTCAGGAGGGACTCAAAAATAGAGGTTTTGATATTGGAAATACTCAAAGCTGTGTTACACCTGTCTATTTGAAAGGAAGCATTCCCGAGGCTATGGTATTAGTTAAGGATTTGAGAGAGAATTATGGGATTTTTTGTTCTATAGTAGTTTATCCTGTTATACCAAAGGGACTAATCTTGTTAAGATTAATTCCAACAGCATCACATACAATAAAAGATATTGAAATAACATTAGATGCATTTTCAGTAATTAGGGAAAAACTTCAAAATGGAACCTATAAAACTATGTCCGAAGCAATTCCAGCGCTTTAATCATTATTAAGCATAACTGGCATAATTAACATAGTTATTCCTTCTTTATTATCGTCCTTATCGTTTGGAGTTATTATTCCTGCTTTATTTGGCAGGGACATTGACAAACAAATTTCGTTACAATCTAAATTGTTTAACATATCAATTAAAAATCTAGAATTAAAACCTATCTCAATATCATCACCATTATAATTACAGCTAATCCTCTCTTCGCCTTTATTGCTATAGTCATAATCTTCAGCAGAAATATTCATTTCAGACCCAGCAATTTTAAATTTAATTTGATTTGTACTTTTATTTGAAAATACACCCACTCTCTTTACAGAATTGAGTAACAAAACTCTTTCTATTATTAGTTTATTTGGGTTTTCTTTTGGTATAACAGCTTCGTAATTTGGATATTTACCCTCAATTAATCTACAACTAAGTGTAAAATTTTCAAATGTAAATTTTGCATTAGTTTCATTAAATTCAATTGATAGATCATTTTCAAAGTCACTTAAAGTTGTTTTTATTACCTGCAAAGCTTTTTTGGGCATTATGAATTCGAAATCGCCATCGGAAGTTATGTCATTTCTTACATATTTCACTAATTTGTGAGCATCGGTTCCAACCAGAGTTATATTTTCAGAACTAAATTGAAAAAATACTCCGCTCATTACGGGTCGTAAATCGTCATTTCCAGTGGCAAAAATAGTTGAATTAATTGCTTTAGAGAGAACACCACCATTTATAGAAGTTGATGAGGAGTCTTTTATCTCAATTGGCTTTGGAAATTCTTCTGCTGGAACAAATGATATTCTATATTTTCCATCATTTGCATTAATCTCTAAGACACTTTCCTCTTGAGTAGAAAATGTAAGAGGTTGTTCTGCGAAGTTTTTTAAAGCTTCAACCAATAATTTAGCTGGAACAGCAATTTCTCCAGAACTATCTGATTCAATTTCAATAACAGTCGACATTGTGGTTTCCAAGTCAGAAGATGTAACCCTCAAAGAATTTTTATTTATTTGAAATAAAAAATTATCCAGTATAGGTAAAGTATTTGCTGTATTAACAACCCCTAAAAGTATTTGCAAATTTTTTGAGAGAGTATGACTTGAGACAATAAACTTCATAAATCTATTATTGTCCCAAATATAAGTTTAATGAAATAGATAATAAAACTTAGTTATAAAAAGTTATTTACCATTATATTTTTATAAAAAATATGATATGATTGATAATTTAATCTAACAACTATAGTTTCATAGAATCTTCGATTGCATAAATTAGTTATATTATAAAAATTCCACAGTTATAGTTGTCCTAAACTCAAGACCAAACAAGCTGTTTGCACTTCCTACAATTGATGGGTTACTCTTGTATATAGCAATTTCTAAATAACCTGCTGAATTCCAAATTGCAATTTTTTTTCCTTCTTCTTCTCTTTTGCTTTTTGGAATATCAAAATCAATAGCTTCGGAATATGAATCGTAAATTTTATGAAACTTTACACTTTTTGCATAAATAATGAATTTTCTAGATTTTTTAACATCTAAAAAATATTTTTTTTTGATGTTTGTAACTACATTACCAAAATTATCTATATAAATAACACTTCCAATTAATTGAGTTTTGGATTCATTAAGTACAGGATTAACATTAACTATCTCTTTTAATTTTTTCGTTTCAGTTCCAACTATTTCCATATTTCCTTTTCTACTTAGGTGTCCTGCAACCTTAACAAATACATCTAACACAGGAAATGAACTAACAGATAATTCATGTATATTGATTTCTACTATTTTATCATATTTTTTTCCATCTAGCAGTAACGAAAAAATACCATTATTTGCACCTATAAAGTAATGATCATCAAAGCTCATCAATATATGTTTATTTTCAGGTGAAAATTCAGAATCAACACCGACAATATGTATAGATTTTTTTGGAAATGCCGAGTATGCATTTTTTAAAATATATGCCGCCTCAGAATGATTAAAGGGGCTTATTGAATTTGAAATATCTATTACATTAGCATTAGGTATTTCTTTATAAATGGATGCCTTTATTACAGAAACAAAATAATCTTTAGTTCCAAAATCAGTCGTTAAAGTAATTATAGGCATAAAGAATTTAATTTAAATGTAATTTTTATTTTGAAAAATGTTAATTTGCTTACAAACTTACAAATACTAGAAAAATAATTTATTTTAATTGAACGAGATAAAAATAGAATTTAAGGAAATCAATCCTCAAAGTTTTTTTGATAATGGTAATTCATTAAGTAAAATAAAAAAAACATTTCCTAAGTTAAAATTAGTATTTAGAGGCTCTTTTGTTAAAGCCTATGGCGATGAGTCAGAGTTAAATAATTTTAAAAATAAATTCAATTCACTTATCAATTATTTCATAAAGTATAATCATATGTCATCCAATATTTTAGATGAGGTCCTTAGTTCAGATTCTAAAAATTATGAATTTATTTCCGAGACAAACAAGATTATTACTTATGGGGTTAAAGGAAATTTAATAAAGGCAAAGACTAAAAATCAAATGAAGATTGTTGAATTATCAAATAAATACGACATGCTCTTCGTAGTAGGTCCTGCAGGGACTGGGAAAACATATACTAGTGTTGCGTTAGCAGTAAAAGCCTTAAAAGAAAAAAAAAATTAAAAGAATTATATTGACTAGACCTGCTGTTGAGGCAGGAGAAAACCTTGGGNTTTTACCCGGTGATATAAAAAATAAATTAGATCCTTATATTCAGCCCCTGTATGACGCTCTTTACGATATGATTCCAACTGAAAAACTTCATTCATATCTTGAAAAAGGAATAATTCAAATTTCACCTCTGGCATTTATGAGAGGAAGAACTCTTAATAACGCTTTTGTAATTCTTGATGAAGCTCAAAATGCCACACATTCCCAGATGAAAATGTTTCTTACCAGAATGGGGCCCGAAGCAAAATTTATTATTACTGGTGACCCAGGCCAAGTAGACCTTCCTAAAAAAATTAAGTCTGGCTTAAATGAAGCTCTTAATATTTTTAAAAAAACTAGTGGTATCAAAATTTTACATCTTGATGAAAAAGACGTAATTAGACACAAACTTGTTAAAAAAATCATTGCTGCGTATAATTAAATTGACATGAATACTTTATTATCAACTAACTTTGAATTACCTGATCAATTATCAAAATATAAAGGCAAGGTAAGAGAGGTAATATATCTTGAAAACGATTTGATAGTAATAATAACGACTGACCGTCTTTCTGCTTTCGATGTTGTCCTACCAAAAGGGATACCCTATAAAGGCCAAATATTAAATCAAATTTCATTACATATGCTTAATTTAACAAAAAGTATCGTGCCAAACTGGTTAATAACGTCTCCTGATCCAATTGTTTCTATAGGGAAAAGGTGTAAGCCTTTCAAGGTGGAAATGATAATTAGAGGATATCTATCAGGACACGCAGCAAGAGAATATAAAAAAGGGAAAAGATATATTTCTGGAGTAAAAATTCCTAACAATATGAATGAAAATGATCCTTTTGAAATTCCAATAATTACACCCTCAACAAAATCTGATAATGGTCATGATGAGGATATATCCAAAGAAGAAATTTTGGATAAAGGTCTTGTTTCTGAACGTGATTATGAGAAAATGGAAAGTTATACTAATATACTTTTTGAAGAAGGCTCAAAAATAGCTAGTGAAAGAGGCTTAATTTTGGTTGATACAAAATATGAATTTGGTAAATCTAAAGATGGAGAGATTTTACTTATTGATGAAATTCACACACCTGACTCTTCTAGATATTTTTACCTAGATGGATATGAAAAAAGACAAAAAAATTTTAAAGCTCAAAAGCAATTGTCAAAGGAGTTTGCTAGACAATGGTTAATTTCTAAAGGTTTTCAAGGCCTTGAAGGCCAGGAACTTCCCCTAATAGATAATAATTTTACCAATATGGTTTCTCAAAGATATGTTGAGTTGTATNAAACTATTACTGGAAAAAAATTTTTTCCAGCTCAAATGCAAAATATAGAAAATAGGGTAAAAGTTAACATTTTAAATTTTCTTGAAAATCATTAATATTTTATATTAAAATCAGATAGTTTTCAACCCAAATCTGTTAATTACTTTTACTGTATTCTCATATATTTCTAGCGATTCAACCACTATATTTACTTATTATGCCAGAACAAATTAAATATACTGAGGATAACATAAAATCTTTAGACTGGAAGGATCACATTCGAACTAGACCAGGAATGTATATCGGAAAGTTAGGAGATGGCTCTTATGTTGACGATGGAATTTATATTCTTTTAAAAGAAATTTTAGATAATTCTATTGATGAGTTTATTATGGGGTCTGGAAAAAAAATTGAAATTAAAACAAACCATTTTGAAATTCTTGTTCGCGACTATGGAAGAGGTATTCCATTGGGGAAGCTGATTGATGTTGTGTCAAAAATGAATACTGGAGGTAAATATGACTCTAGGGCGTTTAAAAAATCTGTTGGTTTAAATGGAGTTGGGACTAAGGCTGTGAATGCCTTATCCTCTTCATTTACTGTTGAATCAATTAGAGATGGAAAGTCAAAATTGGCTAGTTTCCAATGTGGCGTTTTGACTGACCAGATTGATGATGAAAAATCAGTTAAAAAAAATGGTACAGAAATTACTTTTACTCCAGATAAATCTATTTTTCAAACTTATAAATATAGAGATGAACATATTGAAAGAATGTTGAAACATTACGTTTTCTTAAATCCTGGACTAAAGATTTTATATAATGATAAAACTTTTTTCTCTCAGAATGGTCTACGTGATTTATTAGAGGATCAATCTAATATTAATGATTTCTTATACCCAATAATCCATTTAAGAGGTGAAGATATTGAGGTGGCATTAACTCATAGCAGAACTCAGTACAGCGAGGAATATCATTCATTTGTTAATGGGCAAAACACTACTCAGGGAGGAACTCACTTATCTGCTTTTAGGGAGGGATATGTAAAAACNATAAGAGAGTTTTTTGGAAAAAATTATGATTCTTCGGACATAAGAAAATCTATTGTGTCTTCTATTAGCATTAAGGTTATGGAGCCTGTTTTTGAGTCACAAACTAAGACAAAACTTGGTTCAACTGAAATGGGTGATGGATTACCTTCGGTTCGTTCTTATATAATTGATTTCTTAGGAACACAATTAGATAATTTTCTTCATAAAAACAAAGAAGTTGCAGATTCTATTCAAAGAAAAATACTTCAAGCAGAAAAAGAAAGAAAAGAGCTTTCAGGAATNAGGAAAATAGCCAGAGAAAGAGCTAAAAAAGCAAGTTTGCATAATAAAAAATTAAGAGACTGTAGAATTCATCTTGGAGATATTAGCAAGGATAGAANACTAGATTCAACAATTTTTATTACAGAAGGTGATTCGGCTAGTGGATCAATAACAAAATCACGTGATGTCAATACACAAGCAGTATTTAGTCTAAGAGGCAAACCTTTGAATACTTATGGCATGTCAAAAAAAATAGTTTACGAAAATGAAGAATTTAATCTTTTACAAGCAGCTCTGAATGTCGAAAGTAGTCTTGAGAATCTACGATATAATAAAATCGTGATTGCTACTGACGCTGATGTAGATGGTATGCATATAAGACTTTTGTTGATCACCTTTTTTTTACAATTTTTCCCAGAATTAGTTAAAGAAGGACATTTGTATATTTTACAAACGCCTCTATTTAGAGTTAGAAATAATAAAAAAACTGAATATTGTTACTCTGAGTTTGAAAAAAAGCAATCTGTTGATGGTTTAGGTGTCAATTCTGAAATAACTAGATTTAAAGGCTTAGGTGAAATATCTCCAGATGAATTTAAATATTTTATTGGAGAAACTATGCGCTTAGATCCAATTAGAATGGATAAAGAGACAACTATTGAGGAGCTCTTAGAATTTTATATGGGGAAAAATACACCCGATAGGCAAAATTTCATTATTGATAATTTAAAAGTTGAAGCTGATTTAATTGATTCTGTTTGAATGACATGGATGAAAATTTAGATTTCTACAATAAAGAAAATTATTTAGGTTCTGAGGAGAATCTCGTAAGAGTTACTGGTATGTATAAAGAGTGGTTTTTAGATTACGCCTCTTATGTGATTTTAGAAAGAGCAATACCAGACATTTTTGACGGACTAAAACCTGTTCAAAGGAGAATTTTGCATTCAATGAAAGAATTGGATGATGGTCGTTTTAACAAGGTCGCTAATATAGTTGGTAACACTATGCAGTTTCATCCACATGGTGATGCAAGTATTTCAGATGCAATTGTACAAATTGGACAAAAAGATTTACTAATTGAAACTCAAGGTAATTGGGGCAATATTCTTACAGGAGATAGAGCTGCTGCGTCCAGGTATATTGAAGCAAGACTAACGAAGTTTGCTCTTGAAGTTGTTTTTAGCCCAAAAATTACAGAATGGCAATTATCTTATGATGGTAGAAAAAAAGAACCTATTCACCTTCCAGTAAAATTCCCTTTACTTTTAGAGCAAGGTGCAGAGGGTATAGCAGTTGGGCTTTCAACAAAAATTCTACCACATAATTTTAAAGAGCTAATTAAAGCTAGTGTTTCTTATTTAAAAGGCAAAAATTTTAGAATTTTTCCAGACTTTCAAACGGGAGGAATCATGGATGTTCAAAATTACAATGATGGTGGGAGAGGTGGAAGAATTAAAGTTAGAGCAAGAGTTTCGTTAAAAGACAAGAATACTTTAATTATATCAGAAATACCATTTGGTACAACAACTACCTCATTAATAGAGTCAATTCTAAAAGCAAATGATAAAGGGAAAATTAAGATTAAAAAAATTGAAGACAATACCTCTTCTGAAGTAGAAATTTTAATACATCTTCCTTCTGGAATTTCCCCTGACAAGACTATAGACGCTCTCTATGCGTTTACTTCCTGCGAAACTTCTGTTTCCCCTCAAGGGTGTGTTATAGTTAATAATAAGCCAAGTTTTATGGGAATAAGTGATATTTTAAAAATTTCTACTGATAACACTGTAGAGCTATTAAAAAAAGAACTTAAGATTAAGCTCAAAGATTTAGAAGACCAGTGGAGATTTTTAACATTGGAGCGAATTTTTATTGAAAACAAAATATATAGAGATATTGAAAAAGAAAATACATGGGAGGGAGTAATAGGAGCGATACGAAATGGTTTAATTCCATTTGAAGACCAAATTAAGAATGAAATTAATGATGAGGATATTATCAAATTAACTGAAATAAGGATAAAAAAGATTTCTAGATTTGATTTAAATAAGGCAGTTGAGAAAATTACTCAAATTGAAGAATCTATTTCCATAGCTGAAAATAATCTCAAAAACTTAATTGAATATTCTATTTCTTATTTTGAGGGTTTGTTGAGAGATTATGGAAAAAATAAAGATAGAAAAACTGAAATTAGGGTTTTTGACAATGTTGATGCAACAAAAGTTGTCACTAGGAATTTAAAGCTCTATGTTAATAGAGAAGAAGGATTTATTGGAACCTCGTTGCGAAAAGATGATTATGTTTGTGAATGTTCAGATATAGACGATATAATTGTTTTTACTAAATCCGGAAAGATGAAAGTAGTGAGGGTAGATAGTAAGGTTTTTATCGAAAAAGNAATTGAATATGTTTCAGTTTTCAAGAAAAAAGATTCTAGAACAATTTATAATTTAATTTATAAAGACGGAAAAACGAAAATTTCTTATATCAAAAGATTTGCTGTTACCGGAATTACAAGAGATAAGATATATGATATTACGCAAGGCACTCCTGGAAGCACTGTGCTTCACTTCACTGCTAATTCTAATGGAGAAGCTGAAAAAGTAAGATATTATATCAAAAAATCTAAAAGTACTGAGGGTTTAAGAAAAAGAGAATATGATGAAGATTTTTCACGTTATCAAATAAAAAGTAGGAGTGCTAGAGGTAATATTTTATCAAAACATAACCTTTNAAAGGTTGATTTTAAAGAAAANGGTCTATCCACTTTAAAACCAAGAAATATTTGGTTTGATCCAATTGTTTTAAAATTAAATTTGGATTCTAGAGGAAATCCACTTGGTGCATTCAGAGCTGAGGATTTACTGCTAATTATAAACGAGGATGGCACTTTGAAAACAATTACACCAGAATTATCAACTCATTTTAACGAATTGCCAACTGTTATTGAGAGATGGATTAAAAGAAAACCAATTACTTTGGTTTATTACAATCAAAATAAAAAAGAATATTTCATTAAAAGATTTATAGTTGAAAATAAAAAGAATGAATTGTCATATATAAAAGACGATGGAAAATTAATATTTGCTACAACTGAGTGGAGGCCAGTTATAAAAATTCAATTTAAAAAGAACAGGGGTGAAGTGTCAAATCAAGAGAAAATAATAAATGTTGAAGAATTCATTGATATTAAAGGATTCAAGGCTAGTGGAAATCGACTTTTAACCGAAAAAAAATATTCTAAGAATAAGATAAATAAAATTTCTTTGTTTGAGAGTTTACCACATGAAGATAACATAAAAAACAAAGAAACTTTTGAATTGGAGGCTAATGGACCTGAAACATTCACGACTTCTAATAAAACCCAAACTAAATTAAAATTTTAAAGGCAAATTCAAATCCTCACTTATTTTTATAATCTTTCCTCTTTGCCGCTTTTCATTATCGCCAACTAACGAAAATTCGAAAATGTAGTAGTTTTTGTGCGTGCTAATGATTTTCATTGATATGGGTTTTTTTTCAATGTTATTAATTGGATTTTGTTTTCTTAAAATGAATTCACATTCATTTACCCACTTTATTTTTGACGTATCTATTTTGTTGTTATAATATTCAATTTCTATGTCATTGTCTCTAATAAAAAAAGAGGTAGATAATTTATTCCCAATTACTCTTTCGTATTTAAATGTTCCAAATCTAAAATTTGAACAGTCCCTATTGACTTTGTAACACGAAAAGTTTAACAATAGCGTTGAAAAAAGCACGTATTTAGAAATAAAGTTAATTTTAGTTTGAGTTTTTGAAAAGCCTAAAAGTTCCATTTTCATAAAAGTGTACTATTGATTTAATTTTTCTAGTATCATCCTCTTTATTATTTTCTTTTAAGTTGAATGATTCTTCGTATTCTTCTGAGTGTTTAAATTTTTCATTTACAAACCAGTCCAATGAAATACCATCAAAAGAATTTACAATTTTAATTAAAAAATTTAAGCTTGGCTTATTCCTACCTGACAAGATGTGTGAAACGTTTGCCCTTGTCGATTTAATTTTTTTTGCAAATGATGATGAGGTTAATTTGTTTTCATCCATCAATTTTTTAATTCTCGAAACTATTAATTCATTGTTTATCATTGTATACAATTTAATAAAAAAAATATTTTTACCTAAANTAAAGTAAAAAAAAATAATAATACACCTTTAAATATATTAAACATATAGTTTAAAATATTAGTTATAAAGTATTGATTTACAGTAATTAAATTTTTTAATTATATTTTTCCCTATGAAATCGAATAATTTGTATACAAATGTATACAATTTAAAGAATTTCATTACTTTTTCATTTCATAAATTTGTAATGTGTATACATTTAAAAATAAACGTTACCTGCCACCAGCTGCCCTCGACAATTTAATAGTCCAAAATAATCTTTATGATTACACCTCTACTTTAGGTTATTCTGTCGAAAATAGACCTATTCTGGTATCTTCATTTGGATCCGGTAAAAGAAAAGTTTTATTATGGTCACAAATGCATGGAAATGAAAGTACCACTACACGTGCTTTAATTAAACTTTTTTCTGAATTAACATTAAAAAAATCTAGTTTATTGGATAATTTAAGTATTAAGGTTATATATCAACTAAATCCTGACGGATCTAATAGTTATTCAAGATTAAATGCTAATGATATTGATTTGAACCGGGATGCGATTAGGAGGTCTCAACCAGAATCAAAATTGCTTATTTCCCTTTTTAATGTTTTCAAACCACATTTTTGCATAAATCTTCATGATCAACGTTCAATTTATGCTGCAGGAAATACAAATTTACCAGCATTAATATCTTTTTTGGCTCCTAGTTTCGATAAATCGAAATCAATCAACGAGGTTAGAATGAATGCAATGGCAATGATTGGGAATATTTACAAAAAAATCAAACCCGAGAAAAATTGGTCAATAGGCCGGTATAATGATGATTTTAATATCAATTGTTTTGGTGATTTTTTCATGTCTCAAAATACACCTACTATTCTAATTGAGGCAGGACATGACCCAAATGATTTCGGAAGGAATTTGGTTGTAGACGAGATTTACAAATCCCTATTGATTTTTTTTACTTTATTTGCTAAAGGGAACCAAACTAATTCTAATATTAACACATACTTATCAATACCTAAAAACCATGATCATTTAAGGGATATTGAAATTACTAAGATTAGGTGTTTAGAAGGATTTAGAAATAAAATTTTCATTCAGTTTTATGAAATTTTGAAAGGGAATGAAATTTATTTTTTCCCAAAAATTGAAAAGAAAACCCCTAAAACTCTTTATGGAAGTAGAATTATTGATTTTTCAAAATACACCAACAAACCAATAGATTTAAATCAGAATAATCAAAAAATTATAGAAAAATTAAAATTATTCTTAAATTTTGAGTTATTTTTAAGGAGAATATCCTAAAAAATGAAAAAAATTAAACTTGATGAGGTAGATCACCAAATTCTTGACATATTAATTGATAATGCAAGAATCCCATTTACCGATATTTCTAAAAAATTACTTGTCTCAGCTGGTACAGTCCACGTTAGGGTCAAAAAAATGGAAGATGCTGGAATTCTAAAGGGTTCTTCTCTAAATTTGGACTATGAAAAATTAGGTTATTCTTTTATAGCTTACATCGGAATATATCTTGAAAGAAATGACTTGACAGCGAAGGTACTTTCGGAATTAGAAAAAATACCTAACGTAACTGTGGCTCATATAACTACTGGAAAATTTAATATTTACTGTAAACTAAGGGCTAAAGATACAAAACATGCTAAGGATTTAATTTTTAAAATAGATGATATCCCTGGTATATCAAGGTCTGAAACTATGATTTCACTTGAAGAAAGTATAAATGATAAAAAAAGATTAATGCACACAATATTTTCTGATCTATAAAATTTAAATGGCTCGTAAAACTAAGCTTGAAAGATTTAATGAACATGTTTTATCAAAATTTGAAATTTATAATTCACTATTTCTTACACTTCCTTTTAAGTCTATTCTAAAAACTTCATTATTATTACCATTATTTTCTGACCATTGTAAGAGTTACTATAATAAGAAAAAATCACCTTTATTTATTGTTGAATCTTTTTTTAACAAGTATTGTAATGAATTAAATTATAAAGAAAGAATCAACCTCATGTTTTCTTTTATTCAATTCATTGAACGTCAAATTGTTTTATTTGACGCAATAGAAGACTCTGCTTTCTCAATCGTAAATAACATGCACGGTAGAGGAACTCTGAGATATATTAAAGAGGAAACAGTTGGTAGAGGAAAATTAAAAAATCTAATTAGTTATCTAGAGTCTTTCAAAATTAATCTTGTCTTAACAGCCCATCCAACACAATTTTACCCAGGCAGTGTTCTGGGAATAATTAATGATTTATCGTTTTATATTTCTGAAGGAAATATTGATGAAATTAAAAAACTGCTCTTACAGCTTGGAAGAACTAGATTTTTTAAAAAAAAGAAGCCCACTCCACTTGACGAGGCAATGAGCTTAATATGGTATTTAGAAAATATATTTTACACTTCTTCTAGTAGAATTTACAATTATATTGAACAGAATATTTTAGATGGAAAAAAATTAAAAAATGAGCTTTTTAGCTTTGGCTTTTGGCCTTGTGGAGATCGTGACGGAAATCCCTACGTTACACCAGAAATATCAATTAAAACTGCTAAGAAACTTAAATATTCTATCCAAAGAAACTATTACAGAGACTTGCGAAAACTAAGGAGGAAACTAACTTTTGATGAAGTTGAAGAAATAATAGATGAAACAGAAAGCAGAATGTATAATTCTTTATTAAATAAAAGTAAACAGATTAGTCTTAATGATTTTAAGCATAGTTTAAGTGAGGTTGTTAGTATTTTAAGTAAAAAGCATAATGGGATATATGTTGAAGAAGTATTAGACCTTTATAACAAAGTCAAAATTTTTGGTTATCATTTTGCCAGCCTTGATATACGTCAGGATTCTCGCGTTTTAAAAAAAGTTTTTGTTGATATCGTTGAATCTAGAGAGTCTAGCAAATTTTTAAATATTCATTTAAATGAAGAATATAATTCACTTGACTTTGAAAAAAAGATAGACTATCTCTCAAAAGTTAGTGGAAATATATCTTCATCTATTTTTAAAGACCCGATTATAGTTGACACTTTGGGTTCGATTGAGGCGATGAAAATTATTCAAAAATTAAATGGCGAAAAAGGATCAAATCGATATATTATTTCTAATTGCTCATCTTTGGAAGATATTCTCATTCTATTCGCTTTGATTAGAATGACTGGATGGATAAAACCTTCTGTAGATATAATTCCTTTATTTGAGACTATTAATGATTTGGAAAAATCAACACAGGTTTTGAAAAACTTATATGAAACTAAATTATATCAAAACCATCTTAGAAAGAGAAACAACATGCAAATTATTATGCTCGGTTTTTCTGACGGAACTAAAGATGGAGGATACATTATGGCAAATTGGAGTATATATAAAGCTAAGGAATCTCTTTCTCAATTATCTGAGAAATTTAAATTTCAAATTTCTTTTTTTGATGGCAGGGGAGGTCCACCAGCAAGAGGGGGAGGAAACACACATCAATTCTATTCCTCATTAGGAGAAGAGATAGCCTCAAATGATATTCAATTAACGGTACAAGGACAAACTATAAGTTCAAACTTCGGAACACTAGATTCCAGTCAGTTTAATTTGGAGCAATTATTGAGTTCAGGATTTCAAAATAACGTAATTGAATCTAATAAAACTAAATTTTCTAGTAAAGACAGAAAAACATTTGAGAAAATAGCTAATATCAGTTACAATAAATATTTAGAACTCAAAGAACATCCAAATTTTTTAGGCTATTTGGAAAATATGACTACACTAAGATATTATTCACAAACTAACATTGGTAGTAGACCATCGTCAAGATCAAAGTCTAAGGATTTAAATTTTGAAGATTTAAGAGCAATACCATTCGTTGGTTCATGGAGTCAGACAAAACAGAATATTCCTGGTTTTTATGGAGTTGGAACCGCTTTAAATTATTTTAAAAAAAATGGGAACTTCCAACTTGTTAAATCCCTTTATGATAATTCTCTTTTTTTCAAAACTCTTATTGCAAATAGTATGATGAGTTTGTCAAAATCATTTTTTGGCCTTACAAAACATATAAGTAAAGACAAAGAATACGGTGAATTTTGGAATATGTTACACACGGAGTTTTTATTAACTAAAAAAATGCTTTTAGATCTATCTGGTCAAAATGAACTTATGGAAGATCAACCTGCCGGGAAAAAATCTATAGATATAAGGGAAGAAATAGTTTTGCCATTACTGACAATTCAACAATTTGCCCTTATGAAAATAAGGAGTAATCAATCAACTACAGAACAAAAGGTATACGAAAAATTAATTTTGAGATCCCTTTTCGGAAACATTAATGCTAGTAGAAATTCAGCATAGTCAAGAACTGTAAAAATCTAATGATTCAATAATTGTTTTCCTTGGAACCTCAATATCTATTTTGCTTTTACCAATTTCATAAAGTAAAACAAATAGAACTTTTCCACCTTTACTTTTCTTATCAAACTTTATAAGATTTGTAATTGACTTGGAATCCTCGCTATTTATTTTAATTTTTTCGAATTTACTGTTTATGGTTTTCTTGATATGGAGGCATTGTTCATATGGCATTTTTAAAATTTTATACGAAATGTAACTTTCCAATATCATCCCAATTGAAATAGCTTCTCCGTGTAAAAGAGTTTTTGATTTTTTTTTGCCAAGAAAATGACTTTCAATTGCATGCCCAAGTGTATGCCCAAAATTTAAAATTTTTCTTATGTTTTTTTCTTTTGGATCACTTTTTACAATTTCATTTTTGATTTTAATAGAATTATAAATTAATTCATTATTCAATTTTGAATTTATATTTTTTAATTCAGATAACCGTTTAAAGTATTTTTTATCAAAAATTAATCCATGTTTTAGCATTTCTCCAAACCCACTTTTAAGTTCCCTTTTTGGCAGTGTTTGTAAAAATGAAGTGTCTATCAAAATTAATTTTGGGTAATTAAAAACACCAACCATATTTTTTAATTTCTCGATATTTATTCCAACTTTACCGCCGATTGAAGCATCTACCATTGAGAGTAAAGTGGTTGGAATGTTTATGAAATCGATACCGCGATTATAAGTAGATGCAACGAAGCCTCCTAAATCTGAAATCATTCCACCACCTAGATTAATTAAAAGACTTTTTCTGTCACCTCCAAGTTTTGAAATCTTAATCCATATTGAATGCAAGCTTTTTGTGTTTTTGTTTTCTTCACCATTTTTAATTGTTATTAATTGAATTTTTATTTCACTTAGATGCTTTTTTAAAAATAGTTTCAGACAATATTTTTTTGTATTTGAATCCACTAGAATAAATACTTTGCTATATTTATTTTTGAATATTATATCATTTATAAATGATGAATTTTGATTGGAGAATAAAATATCATAATCACTTGTTTTTATCTTTTGCATATCAATTCAAAATTAAGTTATTTTAAATGATTTTAATATCTTATGATTTTATTATTTCTAGTTATAATCCTTTAATATAAAGTGTCAAAAAAATTATTTGAAAATACAAAATTAGCTTTTGAGTTAAAAAGTAATAGCTCTTTAAGGAAAAGTCTTTTTTTATTTAATATTATAAAATATCCTTTGATTGTCAAGTTGGGTTCATTTTTAACACGATTGTTTTTGAAATTAAAATTGCCTGTAACTCCAATTATTAAAAATTTACTTTTTGATCAATTTTGCGTTGGTTTAAATGAAAAGGAGTCAATGGTGACTGTTAAAAAATTATCTAAATTTAATTTAAAATCNATCCTTCATTACCATGTAGAAGGTTATGAATCAGAAAAAAGTTTCGATGAATGCCTTGAAAACACAATTAACACAATAAAGTCCTCTTCAAAAAATGATAATGTCCCTTTTACAGTTTTTAAACCAACAGGTTTAGGTTCCTTGGGGTTATTTTACAAAATGGCTCAGGGTCAGATTCTGGATGAAAATGATAAAAATCAACTTCGAAGAGTTGAGAAAAGATTTGACTTGTGTTTTCAAACGTGTAAAAAATATGGTGTAAAAATTTTGATTGATTCAGAAGAATCCTGGATTCAACCGGGTGTAGATTCATTGGTTGAAAAATTTATGATCAAATACAACAAAGAGCATTCATTAATTTACAATACTGTCCAAATGTATTTAAAAAATAAAATTAAATATTTGGAACATTTGTTGATTTGTTCGAAAAAAAAATTATTTGTACCTGGTGTAAAAATTGTTAGAGGAGCATACATGGAGAAAGAAAGATCAAGAGCAAAAAAGCTTGGTTATGATGACCCTATCTGTATGAATAAATTTGAAACAGATAAAAACTTTAATGATGCTTTGAAATTTCTAGTTAAAAATTTAAAGTATTTCAATATAGTAGTCGGTAGTCATAATGAAGACAGTTCATACTTACTTATGGATTTAATGAAAACAAATAAAATAAAAAATGATAATAAAAACATTTGGTTTGCACAATTATATGGTATGAGCGACCAAATAAGTTTTAATATTGCAAGTTTAGGTTATAATGTATGTAAGCTACTTCCTTATGGACCAGTTGAGGAGGTAATTCCATATTTGATTAGAAGGGCAGAAGAAAATTCATCTGTAAGAGGTCAGTCAACCAGAGAATTGGATTTAATAAAAAAAGAATTTGAAAGGCGTAGGATTAATTCTCAATCACTTTTACATTAACAATTTTAGAACAATTTTCGGCGTTTATGATTATTCCTTTGTATTTACTAATTCCNTTTAAATAGTAAACCTTACAGCTATCTTTTTTAGTATTACTTTTGTTAAAAACAACTTTAGAATTTTCCAGGAAATCAACTAGATTAAAAGTATCTAAAGCTTTNTTTTCGTTATTAAAAGNCCACTTTTTTTGTTTTAAATTATTAATTACTCGACTTTCTGGTCCATAATTGCAACTTAGATTTTTACCATTTAAAATTGTCACCAAAAAAAACGTTCCTAATAACAATCCAAAGGAGAAAAACTTTATTTTCTTTTTAAAGTTCATTATATAAAAATTAATTTTCTATGTCTATCATCAATATATTCTATATTTAATTTGTGATTGTTTTCAGGAATTAATGCCCCAATTTTAGAACCCCATTCGANAAGACACAGGTTGGGTGAATAAAAATATTCTTCTATTCCTAAATTTAATGCCTCTTCTTTATTTTCAACCCGATAAAAATCAAAGTGATATATTAAATCTCCATTTTTTGTTTTGTATTCATTAATAAGAGAAAAAGTTGGACTTGATATCTTACCAATAACATTTAAGTTACTGCACACAGATTTTATAAAAGTTGTTTTTCCAGTTCCCATTCTGCCTTCCAAACACACTATATTACTCTTAATTTTTGGAACTATTATGTCTGATACTATTAAATCAAGTTCATCAATAGAATACTTTAGTTCAATCATATCTATCTTGGTGATAATTTTATTAACGGTATAAGCATTTCTTGTAATGAAACACCTCCATGTTGATATGTATTCATAAAATGTTTAGCATACTCATTAAATTTATTAGGATAAATAAAATAGCTGTTTTCAAGGGCGAAGACGTATTTGTCTTCATGACTATCTTTTGGCAATTTATAATTTGTAGGATCACTAATTTCAAAAACTTTTTTTTGATGAAACTTTAACCCTTTTCCATATTTGTATCTTAAATTCAAGCTTGTTTCTTTATTTCCTATAATTTCTAATGGATTTGTTACGTTTATAGTTCCATGGTCAGTTGTAATTATTAATTTGAATTTAAGTTCAGAAGCCTTTCGAATTAATTCATATAATGGAGAGTTTTTAAACCAACTAAAAGTTAAAGACAAATAACCCTTGTCTTCAAATGCTAATTCTTTGATTAAATTCATTTCTGTTTTGGCATGAGAAAGAATATCCACAAAATTGTAAACTATCGTGTTTAATTTGAGTTTTTTAAGCTCTTTTAATTTTAAAACCATTCGTTTTGCATCAGTTAAGCTAGTAATTTTAAAATATTTAAAATCATCTTTAAAATTTAGTGATTCTAGTTGTTTTNATAAAAGTTCATTTTCATATTTGTTTTTATTTCCTTTTTGAATGTCATCAATCCATAAATCTGGAAATTTGTTTTTTATTTGGTTAGGAGTTAGACCAGCAAAAAAGGAATTTCTTGCATATTGGGTCGTTGTGGGTAAAATACTCGCATACAATTCCTCTTGGTGTACATTATAATACTTGCTAATTATAGGTTCTAAAATCTTCCATTGGTCCAGCCTAAGGTTGTCTATTAATATTAATAATGTTGAATTATTATTATTTACAAAAGGGATAATTTTGTTTTTGAAAACATTATGAGATAGAGTAGGGCTATTGTCTTCTGAATTAATCCATTTTAAATAGTTATTTTTGATAAACTTGCCAAAGACTAAATTTGCTTCTTTAAGTTGATTTTCTAGAATATTCAACATTGAATTATTTTCTGATTCAATTAACTCTATTTTCCAATAAATAATTTTTTTATAAATATCAACCCATTCAAAAAAGGACCCTGCAGATAAAATATTAAGATTGATTTTTCTAAAATCTTTTTGATATTGATTTGAAGCTTTTTCTGAAACTAAATTTTTTTGATTAAGAGTTTTTTTTAATGAATGTAATATCTGATTAGGATTAACAGGTTTAATTAGGTAATCTGAAACTTTGGATCCAATTGCATCATCAATGATTTTTTCTTCTTCATTTTTTGTAACCATAATTACTGGAAGGTTAGGTTTCGTTTTTTTTATTATTGATAAAGTTTCAAAACCATTTAAACCTGGCATATTTTCATCTAATAGTACTAAGTCAAACTTATCATTTTCAAGAACAGTTATTCCCTCTCTGCCATTTGAACATGGCTGAATAANATATCCTCTTGATTTTAAAAAAATAAAGTGAGATTTTAACAAATCAATTTCATCATCAATCCAAAGAATTTTAAATTTTTTGTTAAATAATTTTCCCATTACAATTTTTAAAAAACACCTATTATTTAAACTTTCAGAAAGCCATGTTTAATATAGGTAAAGACAACATATAAATCAATTAACAATAAAAATAGTTGATTTTATTTTATAATTTTACAAAATGANATTTACAGCAGCTGAAATTGCTAATTTGTTAGATGGTAAAGTCGAAGGTGATGATTCGGTTGAAGTAACAAGCTTATCAAAAATAGATGAAAGTACACACGGATCCCTAACTTTCTTAGCTAACCCTAAGTATACTCAGCATATATANACAACAAATGCCTCTCTNGTTATTGTTAATGATGACTTTAAACTTGATAATGNAATTAACCCAACTTTAATTAGAGTTAGTGATGCATATCAAGCTTTTTCAACATTATTGGAACACTATGAAAAAAATGTAGAAATAAAAAAAGGAATTGAACTATCTTCTATTATAGATGATACTGCAAATATTGACAATTCATGCTATATTGGAAACTANTCGATAATTGGCAAAAAAGTCAAAATATCAAAAAATGTTATAATAGGGTCTCATGTTATTATTGAAGATAATGTGGCGATTGATGAAAATACCATAATTGATAGTTTTTGTTCAATAAAAAGCAGAACAAAAATTGGCTCGAATTGTCATATACATAGTGGTTGTATCTTAGGCTCTGATGGTTTTGGTTTTGCTCCAAAAGATGATGGAACTTATAAAAAAATACCTCAAACCGGTAATGTTGAGATTTCTGATTATGTTGAAATAGGAGCAAATTCAACTGTAGATCGTGCAACTCTAGGTTCAACACGAATAATGAGGGGAGTGAAATTGGATAATCAAATTCAGATTGCTCATAATGTTGAAATTGGTTCAAATACCGTTATTGCTGCTCAAACTGGAATAGCGGGATCAACTAAAATAGGTTCAAATTGTATTATTGGAGGGCAAGTTGGTATTATTGGCCACTTAAAAATTGGNAACAACGTAAGTATACAAGGGCAGTCTGGAATTATAAGCAACATCAAAGATGACTCAATTATTCAAGGGTCTCCGGCGATAAATTATAAAGATTATAACAAGTCCTACGTCTATTTTAGACGTTTCCCTTCAATTATAAAAAGATTAGAGAGTTTAGAAAAAAACAGAAATGGATAACTTTCAAACAACAATAAACAAATCAATAAAATTGAACGGTGTAGGTCTTCACACTGGTAAAAATGTAACAATAATTTTTTCACCAGCCCCACCCGATGTTGGATACTGTTTTGTAAGGGATGATTTAGAGGGAAAACCAACTGTTGAGGCAGATATACAGTGGGTTTACGATACTCAAAGAGGTACTAACCTAAAAAAAAATGGAGTTGTAATAAACACAACCGAACACGTTTTATCAGCACTTGTTGGACTTGATATCGATAACTGTTATATACACTTAGATGCACCTGAGCCTCCAATAATGGACGGGTCTTCAATTTTTTTTGTGAGAGCATTGAAGAAAAGCGGTATTAAACGATTGAAAGTCCAGAGAAATGAATACGTAGTAAAGGAAGTAATTAAATTTAAAGATGATAAAACTGGTAGTGAAATAACAATGATCCCATCTGAATCCTACCAAATAACAACAATGGTTGATTTTGGAACAAAGATATTGGGTACTCAAAATGCTACTCTTAACAATATGTGTGATTATGAAGATGAAATAGCTTCATCTAGAACATTTAGTTTTTTGCATGAAATAGAGATGTTATTAGAAAATGGCTTAATCAAAGGAGGTGATCTTAACAATGCAATTGTTTATGTTGACAAGCCATTATCTAAAAATACAATGGAAAGATTAAAAAAGGCCTTTAATAAAAAACAAATTTCAGTTCAACCTAACGGCATTTTAGATAACTTATCTCTACATTATCCTAATGAAGCCGCGAGACACAAACTATTGGATATAATAGGAGATTTTGCTCTTGTTGGCTCTAGAATTAAAGGCAAAGTTATTGCTCATAAACCCGGACATGGAACTAATATTCAATTTGCAAAAAAACTTTCGAAAATCATCAAGGAAGAAAAAAGAAATAAATTTCCAGAAATTGATCTTTTAAAAGAACCACTAATGAGTGTTAGTAACATAATGAAAATGTTACCTCATAGACCCCCATTTCTTCTTGTAGACAAGATTCATGAAATATCAAAAACACATGTTATTGGATCAAAAGGAGTAACAATGAATGAATTTTTCTTCAAANGCCATTTTCCAGGTACCCCAGTTATGCCAGGAGTTCTTATAATTGAAGCTATGGCACAAACTGGTGGGGTCCTATTACTAAATACTGTATCTGATCCTGAAAATTACCTAACATTTTTCATGAAAATTGATAACGCTAAATTCAAACACCCAGTATATCCTGGTGATCAACTAGTTTTTAAACTTGAATTAATCTCTCCAATACGAAGAGGTATATGTCATATGAAAGGATTTACCTTTTCGAATGAACGTTTGGTAACTGAAGCTGAATTGATGGCTCAATTAATTTTAAGAAATAAATAATGAATCAACCACTAGCATATGTTCATCCTGGGGCAAAAATTGCAAAAAATGTGGTAATTGAACCATTCACAACTATTAATAATGATGTTATAATTGGAGATGGTACTTGGATAGGTTCCAATGTAACCATTATGGAAGGAGCTCGTATAGGAAAAAATTGTACAATTTTTCCAGGTGCTGTTATATCGGCAAATCCTCAAGACTTAAAATATAATGGAGAAGAAACAATAGCTGTAATTGGTGATAATACTACCATAAGGGAGTGTGTTACAATAAATCGTGGAACAAAAGACAGAACAAAAACTGTAATAGGTAAGAATTGTCTCATAATGGCTTACAGTCATATAGCCCATGATTGTATTGTTGGTGATAGTTGTATTTTTTCAAATAATTCAACACTTGCTGGACATGTAACTATAGGTAATTTTGTAATTCTGGCTGGCATGGTTGCAATTCATCAATATTGTACTGTTGGAGATTATGCATTTATTACTGGAGGTTCTTTAGTCAGGAAAGACGTTCCTCCTTATGTCAAGGCCGCTAGAGAACCACTGTCTTACGTTGGTGTAAATTCTGTAGGTTTGAGAAGAAGAGGCTTTAGCACAAAAAAAATTAGAGAAATTCAATCTATTTATCGTATTTTATATCAAAAAAATTATAATAACACTCAAGCAACAGATATTCTTGAAGCGGAGATGGAAGTTAGCCCTGAAAGAGACGAAATCTTAGATTTTATTAAAAATTCTCATAGGGGAATTATGAAGGGTTATTTTAGAAAAAGTTAATACTATGGCGACCACGTCTGACATAAGAAAAGGACTCTGTATAAGATATAATAACGATATTTATAAAATTGTTGAATTTCTTCATGTAAAACCAGGCAAAGGCCCAGCTTTCGTTAGAACTAAATTAAAAAGTGTTAGCACTGGGAGAGTCATTGACAATACATTTTCAGCCGGTCATAAAATCGAAACTATACGTGTAGAAACCTCTAAGTATCAATTTTTGTATAATGATTCAGAAAACTTTCACTTTATGAATAATGATGATTTTAATCAAATTGCAATCGATCCAAAGTTATTAGAAAATTCAGGCTTTTTAAAAGAAGGTGAAATTGTTAATATTTCTATAAATTCAGAAGATCAAATTCCTCTTTCAGTTGATATGCCTTCCAATGTAACTTTGAAAGTTATTCAGACAGAGCCGGGGGTTAAGGGAAATACAGCAACAAACGCTCTAAAGCCTGCTACTGTTGAAACAGGTGCTAAGGTTAAAGTTCCACTTTTTATAAACGAAGGTGACAAAATTAAAATTGACTGTTCAAAAGGAACATATCTAGAAAGAATACAATAATAAAGATAAGATGAGTATACTAGTTAATAAAGATTCAAAAATTATAGTCCAGGGTTTTACTGGAAGTGAAGGGACTTTCCA
>NHEX02000027.1 GCA_002171475.2 Flavobacteriales bacterium TMED96 | reverse complement strand
CCTTCCCAACCATTATTAGCTTTACTGAAATTAGCTCTTATATGACCATCTCTACTTAATTGTAATACACTCATATTGATGGGACGTAATTCTATTATTGAAAAGTGTTTGTCATTTAAATCTTTTTCAGTTTTGTGTCCTTCATAAATATTATTAATTGGTGAACTAGGTGGATATATGGTTGTATAGTTTTCAGAACTAGTCCCTACAACACCTTGCCAATACTTTTTTGTCAATTCATTGTTTTGATGAATAGTCGATACAGTACTAAAATATATTTGTAAACCTTGTTTATTATTATAAAATAAAATACCACAATTCGAATTTTTTCTTAAATTTTTAATTTTTTCACTTCTTGAATCTGTGTAAATAAGCAGATTGTTTTCTAATGTTAATTTTCTGAAAACAACCCATCTAGACATTGGTGTTTTTTCATTTACTGTTGTTAATACTACGTTTTTAAATGGGTGTTTTTTTCTAGAAATACCATTTCTAAGTTCAGAAAAAACAATGCTTGGAATTTCTTCAAGCTTGTGATTAGGTAAAATAATAGGCATTTAAGCTAGTTTCTTTATATTTAAATATACTAATCTTCTAAAAATAGTGGTAGATCTAGAGGCTATTGCAGATTTAAAGCGTCTGATAAAAATTGAATTGAATAATCAGGTAATAAAACAACTCCCATTTCACAGCGGAGATATTATCTAAGTGACATATATCATCTTTTTCAAAATGTATAAAAATAAAAAAGCGGAAGAAATCGAAGAGATGTTTGATTCAATTTCTAAAGAATATGATTGCTTAAATAGAATAATAACTTTTGGAACAGATGCTAAAAATAAAGAAGAGATTGGAAGAATAGTCAAAGAAAAAAGTCCAACTAAAATTTTAGATATTGCTACTGGCACAGCTGACATACCAATTAACTTATCCAAAATCAAAAACTGTAAGATTACTGGAGTTGATATTTCAAAAAAAATGATTGCAATAGGTAGAAAAAAAATAAAAAGTAAAAACTTATTTAAAAAAATAACTTTAGAAATAGGTAATGCTGAGAGATTAAAATATGACAGCAATTATTTTGATATTGTTACTATTGGTTTTGGAGTTAGAAATTTTCGATATTTAGATAAATGTCTGAGAGAAGCTCATAGGGTTTTAAAACATCCAGGATATTTAATTATTTATGAAACCTCATTACCAAAAAATGTGATAATTAGATTTTTTTATTTAATTATTTCAAGTTTTTTTATTCCTTTTATAGGTCTATTATTTTCAAAAAACCCAAGTGCTTATTTTTATTTACAATTGTCATCAAAAGTATTTCCATCTGGAAAAGGATTTTTAAAAATATTATCAAGAGTCGGTTTTTGTGATTTTGAGATCAGAGAAAAGTTATTTGGTAGTCTAAGTATTTACATTGCAAAGAAAGCATTAGTCTGAAGATGATCTTTTAAAAGGAAATAATTCAAATTGGAAATATATTCATTAAGTTGGATTTATACAGCTCTTGTGTTTAGTGTCTGCAAAAATTATTGGTTAAATATCTTTAAAATAAAATAGTCATCATTATTGAAACCTCAACAACCTAGAGTTTTATTTTAAGATGTGGAAAATTTAATTTAGTTGAGATACTTATTTGTATATTGAGATTTATAAATAATAAATTAATTAAAATGAAAAAAACACTTATCGTTTTTGTGGCGCTCTTAATTTTTTCTACTTCAAGTTGTAACGATAGTAAAATTGTTAAGGTTAATGATTCAATAAACAAGGAAATATTTAACAAAAATGTGTCAATTTTCAATAATGCAATTGATGCATTTGTAAATGAAGATGAAGTTATGTTTATGAACAACTTTGCTGATTCTTTAAAATGGTCTGGACCAGACAAAAAAACAAGTGATGATTTTGATTCTAAAGAAGATCTTGCCAACGCAATTAATTCATATATGAAAATTTATGATGATCATGCATTAAAAAACACTACGTTTTATGGGGGAAGTGTTTACTCTACTGATGTACCTAATTCTGATCCCAACACAGGTATTAGAGTTTATGGTGATTGGTATCACAAGCACACCGAAACTGGTAAGGAAGTAAGTCATAAATGGATGGCGTTAGTTTGGTTTAATGAGGCAGGTAAAATATATGAATTTAGAGACTTTTTTGATGTTAATGGGTTTTTAAAACAACATGCCCAATAATAGTATTAAGCTTAAATATTTAATTTATCCCAAAATAATAAATAGAAAAATGATGAGAAAAATCCTAACAATGTCTATTTTAATCTTAATTGGAAATAACATAGCTTATTCTCAATTTCAAGCAGTCAAAAATTTCCAAAAGGAAATAATTAAAAATGAAATAACTGGAAGTAATGTGGTAATGATTTTTAAAGAAGGTGAAGTTGTTTTTTTAAATGCAGAAAATTCCAATTTGATTGGAGATAAGAAAATAAATAATCAAAGTTACAAGCCCTATCAAGAAACATTGTTTCCTATTTGGTCAATGTCAAAACCGATTACAGTGGTTAGTGTTATGATTTTGGTTGAAAAAGGACTTATTAAACTTGATGATAATGTTTCAAAATATTTACCAGAATTTTCTGAAATATACTGTAAAGGGAAGACAGGAAAATATTTATGTAAAAAACCTTTAAAAATCATTCATCTTTTAACCCACCGGTCTGGATTTGGTTACTACAGTCATCAAGGCTATGGATATGGTTTAACAAGTACTATTAAGTATAATAATCTAAATGATTTTTCTAAAGATTTATCAAAAGTGGTTTTGGAATTTGAGCCAGGTGAAAAATATTATTATGGGGTGAATCAGGCTTTACTTGGAAGAGTTGTAGAAGTTGTTTCCAAAAAGAATTTTTATCAATTTTTAAAGGAAGAGATTTTTGAACCCCTTGACATGAGTGAAACTAAATTCTATTTAACACAAGAGGATAGGTCACGTTTTCAGCCCCTTTATATAAATTTTGGAATGATTAAAGGTTTTACTACCGAACTTGATGAATTAACCTATGAAGAAAGTAACTCGGCTTATTTTGGGGGAGAAGGATTAATATCTACAATGAATGATTATTCAAATTTTTGCATTATGCTTTTGAATGGAGGGATTTATAAGGGTAAAAGGATTATCTCAGAGAAAAGCATTGGAATAATGACTTCAAAATACTCTAACTCTTATCCTGAGGAGGAATTTGCTGATACAAGTAAGCTTGGATTTAATTATGGTTTTTCAATGTTTGTTCTTGATGACCCTATGGTCGACGGAACAGGAAGTACCAAAGGTATTTATGGTTGGAGTGGTTATCATGGGACTCATTTTTGGATAGACCCAGAGAAGGAAATGTTTGCTTTATTTATGTCTAGACATAGACAAAATATTTCCAATACAAATATTCAAAAAGAACTTAGAAGAGCAGTTTATGGTTTATCAAATTAGATTTTTTATTAAGCTTTAAAATTTAATTGTATTTTATACATTTATCAATTATTTTCTTTTTTTTTTAAGAATTTCATAGTTTTCGACCCAAAATTTTAAACAAAACGTAAAAAATAACTGTTAAATTATTGTTAAGTGAAATTTAATTTTTANTTTTNAAANTATTAAAGTTTATCAAAAACAATTATTTAAACATTTAAATTAATCAAATCGAAATTATATGAAAAAAAATGTAATGAAGAGTATTCTCTCTTTGATTGCCTTTATGGTATCAGTGGGAATCTATGCTCAGTCGGTTTCTGGTGTCGTTACCAGTGAAGATGGACCCCTTCCAGGGGCAACCATTGTTGTTAAAGGAACGACTGATGGAACTACGACTGATTTTGACGGAAATTTTACAATAAATGCCGGACCAGATGANGTTCTTGAAGTATCATTTGTAGGGTTTGTTTCTCAAGAAGTTTCTGTTGCNGGACAAGATAATATAACNATTAATCTAGTNTCTGACAGTGAACTTGAAGAAGTTATTGTAACTGGTTATGGTTCTCAAAGCGAGAGAGAAATCACCTCAGCAACTGTTAACGTTAATGCTGAAGATTTCAACCAAGGACCGATTAACGATCCAGTTCAATTACTTCAAGGTAAAGTTGCTGGACTTTCAATTTATAAACCAGGTGGTAACCCTAATGAGAGTCCAACAATTAGAATTAGAGGTCTTTCAACTTTAGGAGCTAACACTGCACCACTTGTTGTTATAGACGGTGTGCCAGGTGCAACCCTTGCTAGTATCGATGCAAATGACATTGAATCCATGACTGTTTTAAAAGATGGATCAGGTGCTGCAATCTATGGAACAAGGGGTTCTAGTGGTGTAATACTTATTACTTCTAAGAAAGGTAAATCTGGACCTATGCAGGTAAACTACAGTACAAGCTTTGCACAAACATCAATTGCGCAAGAAATTCCTGTTTTATCTCCAACTGAGTTTAAAGCAAACGGTGGTACTGACCTAGGAACTGAAACCGATTGGGTGGACGCAATTACTAGAAATGGTAGTAATGTTGTTCATAATTTTTCAGTTTCTGGAGGTGGTGATAAAAGTACCTACAGAATGTCCGCAAATTTAAGGAAAGCTAATGGTATACTTAATAGAACGGGATTTGACCAAATGAATACAAGAGCTGCACTAAACACAAAAGCTATTAATGATAAATTAGATCTTACTTTTAACTTATCATACACAAAATTTGATCGTAATCTTGGTGATGAAAGAGCATTTGAATTTGCTCAGTTTTACAATCCAACTGCACCTATTTATGCTAACGATCCTAATGCAAGATTCCAAGTTAGTCCTACCCAATTTGGAGGATATTTTGAGCAGTTAGGTCTATTTAGAAGTTACAATCCTGTTGCTATTATAGAGCAAACAAGAAATACGAGAATTTCTACAGACTTTGTTTACAATGTTGCAGCTACATATGATATAACAGATAAATTAGAAGTTACTGCAGTTGTTGCAGAGCAAAGAACTTCTTCTAATGACCAGCTTTACAGACCAACTACATTATGGTTTGAAGGAAACGCTACGAGTCCAACAAGAAAAGGTCTTGCTGATCTTTCAAGTTTTANCTTTTCATCTACCGTCTTTGAATATTATGGAAAGTATGAAATGGATTTAGGTAATTCGAATTTGAATTTAACTGGAGGTTATTCTTATAATCAATTTAACACAACGGGTAATACTTTCTCATTAGGAGATTTTCCTGACAATTCAATTGACTGGTCAGACGCTATTGGAGCTTCTCAGGATTTATTAAATTCAGGTTATATAGGTGCAAATAGTTATGCTTCTCCTGATGATAAAATAATTGGTATGTTTGGTAGAGCTAACCTTGTGATAAATAACAAATATTTTGTAAATGCTTCTATAAGAAGAGAAGGATCGTCTAGATTTGGTGCGGACAACAGATGGGGACTTTTCCCAAGTTTTGGAGTTGGTGCTGATTTAAATGAAATTCTTGGTCTAGGAATTAGAAAACTAAAAGTAAGAGCGAGTACAGCTACAACAGGTGCTTTACCTGGAGCTACTGGTTTAACAGCTCAAGCAAGAACATTTGTATATGACGGCGGGGGTTCTGCTGGAGGTTCTACAGTACTTGCAAGAGGTGCAAATCCTGACCTGAAGTGGGAAGAGAAAAACGAATTTAACTTCGGTATTGAATATGAAACCGAGAGATTATCCCTTGATTTTGATGTTTACAACAGAAAAATTAAAGACTTTATATTAAACCAGCAAGTAGATGTTGCTGTGTATGGTGTTGATAGAAGATTTCAAAATGCTGGACAGGTTACTTCTAGTGGATGGGAATTTAAAGCTGATTATGACGTAATTAAAAATGATAAATTAAGTTACGAAACTGGTTTAATACTATATAACAACAAAGTTGTGTTAGATGAATTTAGTAATGAACTTGCCCAGTACGGATTCTTAGGTTCTCCTGGACAAAATGCTGTTACAATGGTAAGAGTAAAAGTTGGAGATAAACTTGGTAATATTTACGGTCCTGTATTTCAAGGTGTAAATGCAGACGGTTCACCACAGTTTGAAGATGTAACTGGTGACGGTACCTTAAATACTGACTCTGGAAACGTACTTCAAGATGATTATGATGGAAGGGTACTTGGTACTGCTTATCCTACACTTGAAATGTCATGGTCGAACGTTGTAGAATTCGGTGACGGATGGACATTAAATGCATTTTTTAGAGGTGCTTTTGGACATAGTTTGATTAATACTTTTAGAGCTTTTTATGAGCCTAATGTACCATCTCAGACTTCTTACAACCAAATGAACACATCTCTTAGAGAACCGAACTTAGCTGTTGCCCAGTATAGTTCACTTTATGTTGAGAAAGCAGACTTTTTCTTGCTTGACAACTTAACGCTCTCTAAGCAAATTTTCTTCCCAGAAGGTAGTGGTATTAAAGATCTTACTGTATCTTTAAATGCCCTCAGGCCTTTTGTGATAACTAGTTATACAGGTACAGATCCTTCACCTGAGCTTTTCGACGCTCTTGGTGGTGGTGAAGAAGGTGTAGAAGCAGGTTCTGATGGAGCTGCTCTACTCGCGCCTGGTATAGATAGAAGACAGGATTACTTCGCGAGTAAGACTTTTTCTATTGGATTAAGTGTTAACTTTTAATTGATGGAGATTATTAATAATTTAAAAATGATAAAAATGAATAAATTTATAACAACAATACTTAGTTTAAGTATTATAACATTTGTTATCTCCTGTACCGATTTGGATGAGGATTTAAGAGGTGTGATTACTTCTGATATTAGTGTAGAGGGAATCGCAACTGATGATGGAGGTAGTGGAGGTGGAGATGCCCTTGGTGGAGCATTTGCTGGTTTACGTAGTACCGGGACTGGTGGCCATACTAACTGGTATTCTGCACAAGAGCTTACTTCTGATGAGATGGTTGTTACAACCAAGGGTGGTGACTGGTATGATGGAGGATGGTTAATTGATTTCCATCAACACAATTACAAAAACACTAATCCTAGTGTAAACAATAATTGGAATAGTCACTATGGTGCAGTTGCAACTACCAACGAACTTTTAGCGGCAGGTACTCTTGACGCTAACGGGACTGCTCAGATAAAAGCATTAAGAGCATATTACTTTTGGAGGTTAATGGATATGTACGGAAATATTAAATTACCTACATCTCCTGGAGTGGATGTAAAGCAATCTACAAGATTGGAGGCATTTACTTTTATTGAGTCAGAGTTATTATCTGCACTTGGTGTAAGTGCTGTTTCAGCTTCAATGGATTTAAGTGGTAGTGCACTTGGAACTGATAAAAACCCTTACAGACTTAACAGATATGGTGTTCTAGGTATACTTGCAAAACTTTATTTGAATGCTGAAGTTTATACTGGGACTCCTAGATATCAAGAAGCTCATGATGCTGCTGATTATATCATTAATAATGGTGGATACACACTTTGTGGCGTAGGTTGTAAAGTTAAAAACTTAGGAAAGCGTCCTGCTGTTGCAACAGACCCTGATGAACTTGAGGGATTTGCTGCTGTATTTGCTCCTAACAATGCTGGTAATCAAGAGCATATTTGGACTGTAAATTATGAGGCTGGTGTAAATAATGGGTTTAATCTTGCTATGATGGCCCTTCACTACTCAAGTCAAATAACATGGAATTTTGATTCTCAGCCGTGGAATGGTTATTCTACATTAGAGGCTTTCTATAATTCTTTTGATGAAAACGATGCTCGTAAAAAAGCCAGTTTTATTGCTGGACCTCAGTTAGATTATTTTGGAAATACACTTCTAGATTACGCTACTGACGACGGAGATCCAGAATTAGATTATACACCTGCGATTAATGAAATTTTTCCTGATGGTATAAGAGAAGCTGGTGCAAGACCTGGTAAATTTAGCTACAAGCAGTTTGGAAGATCTGATATGGATAATGACTTTACTCTTTTAAGATTAGGTCAAATATACCTAATCAGAGCAGAATCTGCCGCTAGAGTTGGTGGTGGATGGGATGGAGCTGCTGCACTTACTGATACGAATATTATCAGAGCTAGAGCTAATGCTACAGCTTATACTGCTGCTCAGCTTACAGAAACTGAGTTTTTAGCTGAAAGAGGTAGAGAAATGTTCTCTGAAGCTGTTAGAAGAACAGATTTAATTAGATTTGGAGCCTATGGTAATGCTTGGTGGGAAAAGTCTGCATCAACAGCTAATAAAACTATTTTCCCAATTCCATTTGATGCTATCCAAGCAGCTAATGGAACTTTAACTCAAAATCCAGGATACTAAAATCAATTAATTTGATTTATTAAAGGCTTCCCTCTTTGGGGGAGCCTTTTTTTATTTGAAATGTTAGCTTTAAATTTAAAATAAAATATAAAATAGCTTTGATTAGAATATTTATAAAGCTGCTAATCAGTATCACATTTATTTTTCTGTCATGTGAAAAGCATGGAAAGATGTTTATTAGATTTGAAGAAGAATCAGGTTTAATTTTTGAAAATAATCTAGAATACACCGAAAATTTAAATCCGTACACATATAGGAATTTTTATAACGGTGGAGGAGTTGCTTTAGGGGATATTAACAACGATGGTTTAATTGATGTTTATTTTACAGGAAATATTGTTGATAACAAGTTATTTTTAAATAAGGGAAATTTTAAGTTTGAGNATATCACCTCCACAGCAGGAGTAGCTTGTTCTGACGTTTGGTCTACCGGTGCAACTTTTGCAGATGTCAACGGAGATGGTTTTTTAGACATCTATGTTTGTAAGTCCGGACCACCTGGAGGTAAAAATAGAAATAATGAACTTTTTATAAATAATGGAGATCTAACATTTACTGAAAAATCCAAAGAATATAATCTAAATATAAAGGGGTTATCTGTTCATTCTGCATTTTTTGATTATGACAAAGACGGTGATTTGGATTGTTACATTTTAAATAATTCTTTTAGGAATGTTGGTGGTTATGATTTAATTGAGGGGCAAAGGAAAATTCCTGACCCTGATGGTCAAGGCAATAAATTTTTTGAAAACGTCGGAGATAAATTTATTGATGTTACTCAAAAAGTAAATATTTTTTCTAGTAACATTGGATTTGGCTTAGGTATTACACTAAGTGATTTTAATAATGACGGATGGACTGATTTATTTATTTCAAATGATTTTTTTGAAAAAGATTATTTATACATAAACAATAAGGACAAAACATTTTCTGAAAATTCCTCAAAATATTTTAAGTCTATGTCTCTTGGATCAATGGGAGCGGACTCTGCTGATTTAGANAACGATTTACTTACCGATTTATTTGTAACTGAAATGCTTCCAAAATCACTNGAAAGAAAAAAGACAAAGGCGGTGTACGATTCGTGGGACAAACACCAATTAGCTGTATCAAAAGGATATTACTATCAATATCCTAGGAATGTGCTTCAGAGAAACTACGGAGATTCAGGGTTTTTAGAAATTGGAAGATATTCGAATCTTGCTGCAACGGAATGGAGTTGGGCTTCAATGATTTTTGATATGGATAACGATGGGCTTAGAGATGTTTTTATTGCAAATGGAATATTTAAGGATCTTCTAGACAGAGATTATCTCGCCTATATGGCCAATAAGGAGAGAATTTCGAACTTAATGAAATCAGGTGATGAAGTCATAAAAAAACTGATTGATATTATGCCTTCTAAAGCAGTAAAAAATAATATATATAAAAACAACGGAGNTTTTAATTTTACGGAACTTACTGATAAGTGGGGATTTGGTACTCCAAGTTTTAGCAACGGAATGGCTTATGGTGATCTTGACAATGATGGAGATCAAGATGTTGTAATTAATAACGTAAACATGAGATCTTTTGTATATAATAATCAAAACAACAATCAAAAATCAAAAAGCATATCTTTTCATCTACAAGGAATTAAAAATAATAAAAATGCAATAGGGACTAAGCTTACAATTTATTATGGGAAGGGAAAGTCAAGTATGACTGAGCACTTTCCTTCCAGAGGATTCCAATCTTCAATTTCAAATAAAATACATTTTGGTGTAGGGAACACCGAGAAAATTGATAGTCTGATAGTCAGTTGGCCTAATAACAAAATTTCAAAGCTTTACAACTTAAAAACCAATATAACTCATAATGTTGACCAAAAGAATTCTGCGAACTCTAATTTGTTTTCCATATCTAATATAAAAAATGAAGAAAAATTTAATCAGATAGATGTATTAAATTACAGGCACATTGAAAATAAATTTGTTGATTTTAATAAGGAAAGATTAGTGCCTCAAATGTTTAGTAACGAAGGTCCTGCNATTACTTCCAGCGATTTGAATAATGATAATGTGCCAGATTTTTTTATCGGTTCATCAAAAAACCAAATATCTTCACTTTTTTTGTCTAGTGGTTTATCATACAAAAAAATCGAAACCCCTTTTAATTTTAATAAAAAATCTGAAGATACCGATGCTGTTTTCTTTGATAGTGACAACGACGGTGATGATGATCTTTATGTGTCATCTGGAGGAAAATCTTTTTCAAGATACGATAGTAATTTAAATGACAGATTGTATGTCAATGAAGGGAATGGAAAATTTAAACTTTCTAATTCTTCTTTTTTATTTGACAAGCCTTTTTCAACAGGTGCGGTAGCAGTTGGAGATTTCAACAACGATTCTCTAAATGATGTTTTTGTTGCAGAACGATTTGATGTAGACAGTTACGGCGTTCCTGTATCTGGTAGACTTTATAAAAATTTAGGAAAAAATAAATTTCAAAACATTAAAATAAAATCTTTTGAAAATATTGGACTTATCACCTCAGCAAAATGGGTAGATATAAATTCTGACAACAACTTAGATTTAGTTGTTGCCGGAGAGTGGATGTCAATTAAAGTTTTTATAAATATTGATGGAGACTTTATTGATAAAACAGAGGATTATAGACTTGATAAGTCAAACGGATTATGGAATGACATAGAGGTAGTAGATTTTGATGACGATGGAGATTTTGACATTATTGCTGCTAATTTTGGAGAAAATAGTTTTTACAAGCCAAACATGAAAATGTTTGTCAATGATTTTGATTTAAATGGGTTTAAAGAACAAATTATTTGTTATGAAATAGGTGGAAAAAATTATCCAATTCTAGACAAAGACGAGTTAATAGCTCAACTTCCAGCAATTAAGAAAAAAATTGTCTATTACAAAGATTATTCAAATCTTAGTATAGACCAGATTTTTGAGAAAGAAACTATTGAAACTTCAGAAGTTCTTAATTTAAACACTCTACAGTCTTCAATTTTTATAAATGATAAAGGTAAATTTAAACGAATTTCTTTACCTCCAGAGATTAATTATTCAACAATGTATGATATTGAAATAGTTGAGAAAATTAAAAGAGGGATAAAAATTGTCATGGGGGGAAATCAATACAATATAAAACCCCAATTTGGAAGACAGGACGCTTCCAAGGGATATTCCCTAAGTATAGAAATATTAAATGATTCAATATCTTATTCAAATTTAGAATCATTAAATATTGATGGTCAAATACGTAAGTTTGAAATTTTTAATTTAAAAGACATTAAAGCAGTAGCTGTTGGAATTAACAATGAAAAAACTAAATTTTTTGAATATAAATAGAATATCTATTGTTGTAATTATTGGAATGCTCTTTTTTGGTTGTATAAATCAATCTGAGTACACAAAAGTATTGAATCGGGAACTGGAAAACAAAAATGAGTTTAATGACTTAATTTTTGATATGAAAATTGGACAGTCAAGACAAGATTATTTTGATATTTGTTACAAGCTTAATCAGAAAAAGTTAATCGTTTCTGGGCAGAGGAGTTTAAACCCAGAATTAATTCTTGAATCGAAGGGTGATTCAGTAAAAGGGAGAAATATTAAAATGTCTTTCAATGGAATTTTTAATGAAAAAAAAATAATGAAGGGAATGGAAATGAGATTTTATTTTACTGGATGGTCTAATTGGAATAATGATTTATCCTCTGATAACCTTTTAATTCAGTTAAAAGATACTTTAAGACAGTGGTTTCCCGGAAATGATTTTTTTAAAGTTAACTTTGAAAATAATCTTTCAACAGAAGTAAAAATAGATGGGAATAGGAGAATTTTAGCCTATTTAGTAAATTCTAAAGATGTAGCTGTTAGAATTGATGATATGAGTGGTAAATATGACTAATGTACGTTTTATTTTTTTGTTTCTATTTTTGACATCGTGTCAAAAAAATAAGAATCTTTTTGAATTAAAAGACAACAGTAAAATAGGTATTAGTTTTTCAAATGATCTGGGTTTTGATAATGATTTTAATGTCTACAAGTATAGAAATTTTTACAATGGAGGAGGTGTTGCATTAGGAGATATCAATAATGATGGTTTAATTGATCTTTACTTAACATCAAATCAAAATAAAAATAAACTCTTTTTAAATAAAGGCAACTTTAATTTTCAGGATATTACAAGTCAAGCTAATGTTGGTGGTACCAAGGCTTGGTCTACTGGAGTAACCATGGTGGATATTAATTCCGATGGTTTATTAGACATATATATTTGTAATTCAGGTGACATCAAAGGTGACAATAAGCAAAACGAACTTTTTATAAATAACGGAGACTTGACTTTTACTGAATCCGCCTCAAATTACAACCTTGACGACAAAGGATATTCGACGCACGCAAGCTTTTTCGATTACGATAAAGATGGAGATTTAGATGTATATATTTTGAATAATTCTTATCAGGCTATAGGTTCTTTTAATTTGACTAAAAATGAAAGACCAAAAAGAGATTTGCTTGGTGGTGATAAATTAATGGAAAATGTGGAAGGGGTTTTTAAAGATGTTAGTGAAGAATCAAACATTTATGGAAGTGTTATTGGTTTTGGTTTAGGAGTAACCGTCGGAGACACTAATGGTGACAGTTGGGAGGATATTTTTGTTAGCAATGATTTTTTTGAAAGGGACTATTTGTATATCAATAATAGAGATGGAACTTTTACCGAAGATCTAACCAATCAAATGAAGTCTATAAGTGGCGCGTCTATGGGTGCTGATCTTGCTGACATTGATAATGACGGCTTCAATGATATTTTTGTAACAGAGATGCTTCCTTCAAAGTACGAAAGATTAAAATCAGTTACAACTTTCGAGGATTGGAATAAATACCAATATGTTGTAAAAAATGGATATTATCATCAATTTACAAGGAATGTCTTGCACTTAAACAACAGAAACCAAAGCTTCAGTGAAATAGGAAGATTTGCAGGAGTTGAAGCCTCGGATTGGAGCTGGGGAGCACTTTTTTTTGATATGGAAAACGACGGATATAAAGATTTATTTATTGCAAACGGAATTTATAAAGATCTTACCGATCAAGACTATTTGCAATATATATCTAATGCAGAAGTTGTTAAGTCAATTGTTATGAATAACGAGGTTGACTATAAGAGATTAATTGAAATCATTCCTTCAGAAAAAGTTCCAAATCATGCCTACAAAAATGTAAATGGTATAAATTTCAATTCTTACATAAATTCAGGTTTAGATATACCGAGTTTTTCCAACGGCTCTGCTTACGGCGATTTAGATAATGATGGTGATTTAGATTTAATTGTAAATAACGTAAATATGCCTGTTTTTATTTTTGAAAACAAAAGTAAAAACTCAAATAATTATATAAAATTTGAACNGAAGGGGCTCGATAAAAATGTAAATGCAATAGGTGCTAAAATTATTGTAAAAACCAAAAACGGTATACAAACCCAGGAAGTCCAACCTGCAAGAGGCTTCCAATCAACTGTTGATATGAGGCCAAATTTCGGATTAGGTGATGCTATAAATGTCGATGTAGAAGTTGTTTGGCCTTATGGTAAAAAAACTTTTTTAAAAAATATAGGTGTCAATCAAACAGTAACGCTATATGAAAAAAATGCGATCGAATATTCAAAAGATTCTTCAAGTATCAAGGCTACTAAACCTTTGTTTCAAAAAAATGAAATTAAACCAAATGTCATTCACAAGGAGAGTAATTTTGTAGACTTTAACAGAGAGAGACTCATTTATCACATGTGTAGTAGTGAGGGACCTAAAATGACCAAAGGAGATATCAATGGCGATAATGAAGAAGATATTTTAATTTCCTCATCAAAAGGTAATTCCATTCAAATATTAATAAAAAATGGTTCTGATTACTATCTAGACAAAAAAAATAAAAAAATATTTGAGGATTTAAAGAATGTTGAAAATTCTGAAATTTTACCTTTCGATGCTGACAATGACGGAGATTTAGATTTATATTATTCCAGCGGTAGTGTAGAGCACTCAATATATTCCCAGACTTTATATGATAGATTACTATTAAATAATGGCAAGGGTGAATTTATTGATTCAAACCAAACTCTTCCCGATATAAATAACAAAATAAGCACCGGTGTAGTAAAATCTGGTGATATTGATAACGATGGTGATCAAGATTTATTTGTTGGTGAAAGAATTAAAATCGGGAGTTATGGTTTACCAGGCTCTGGTTTTATTTTAATGAATGATGGCAACGGTAACTTTTCAAATCAAACAAAAAAAATAGCTCCTGAGCTAACTAACATCGGGATGATTACAGATGCCTCATTTGAGGACATAGACTCTGACGGCCATTTGGATCTTATTATAGTNGGAGAATATATGGGAATCAATATTTTTAAAAATGANGGGTCAAAATTCGTGCGAATTGAAAATAAACTTTTAGATGAGAAAGGGTGGTGGAACGAAATTCACATTACAGATTTAAATAATGATGGTAAAAATGATTTGATCGTTGGTAATCATGGTTTAAATTCAAGATTTAATGCGAGCAAGTCTAAACCTATAAGGTTATATTATAATGATTTTGATAAAAATGGCTTTGGAGAAGGAATAATTTGTTTTGAAGCCGAAAATGGAAAAGATTACCCATACGCCTTACGTCATGATTTGATTGATCAGATTAAAAGCTTAAAGAAAAAATTCCCCGATTATGAATCATTTAAAACGGCAGATATAACTAAGATTTTTGATCAAAAAATTCTTAACCAATCTGATATCCATAGTGTTAATACACTAGAGACTTCAATATATATAAAAAAGGAGGGATTTGAATTTGAGAAAATAAGTATTCCAAAAGAAACTCAATTTAGCCCAGTTTATTCAATTAATAGCCATGATTTTGATAATGATGGAGATAAAGATATCTTACTAGGAGGCAACTTATATGACGTAAAACCAGAAATTGGTATTTATGATGCTTCTTATGGAGTATACCTAGAAAATCTTGGTAATTTGAAGTTTAAATATCACCGAGATGGAAAAGGTTTCTTTGTGAAAGGAGAAATTAGAGATATTTTAATTTCTGATAAAAATGTTTTTGTTTCTAAAAATAATGACAGAATAGAGGTATTCAAATTTTAAAATTATTGTGATTAAAAAAAAAATCAAACATACTCTTAGTAGCTTCTTTTTTATTAATCCTTTGTTGTAATAAGTTAGAGAAGCAGGGTGAAAGTACTATTAAGTTTAGGACATTAAATTACTCAGATACGGGTATAAATTTTAAAAATCAACTGACGTATAAAACGAAAGTTAATATAATTGAGTATTTGTACTATTATAACGGTGGGGGTGTGGCTATTGGAGATATAAATAACGATGGATTAGAGGACATTTATTTTTCCGGGAATCAAGTTTCGGACCGTCTATATCTAAACTTGGGGAATTTGAAATTTCAGGATATTACTGTAACATCAGGAATCAAAACCGACATGTCGTGGTCCAATGGTGTTAGCTTTGATGATGTAAATAACGATGGATATTTAGATATCTACGTTTGCAAAGTTAGTCCCCTTAGCCCTAAAGGAACACACAATTTACTTTACATCAATAATAAAGATATGACCTTTACAGAAAGTTCTAATCAATTAGGTTTAGATTTTTCTGGCTTTTCAACTCATTCTACGTTTTTTGATTATGATAGGGATGGAGATTTAGACATGTATTTAATGAACCATGCAATTCATACTGTAAGAAGCTATGGAAGTTCCAAAAAAAGAAAAGAAACAGATGAATTATCTGGTGATAAGTTTTTTGAAAACAGATTAAACGAAAAAGAAAAAAAATTTGTAGATGTCACTAAAGAATCGAAAATTTATAACAGCCCTCTAGGTTATGGATTAGCAATTACAACAACTGATTTTAATAATGATGGTTGGTTAGATATATATATTGGTAATGATTTTCATGAAAATGACTACATATATTTAAATAATAAAGATAAAACATTTACAGAGTCAATAAAAAATTCTATGAGTCATACATCTCATTTTACTATGGGAGTTGATGTAGCTGATTTGAATCAAGATGGAATGCTGGATCTATTTACAACTGATATGATGCCATATGATCCAAAAATTTTTTTAAAATCTGGTGGTGAAGACTTAGATAAAATTTCAAGAATAAAAAAAGATTTAGGATTTGANCAGCAATTTTCAAGAAACCATATGCAATTAAATAGAGGAAATAACACCTTTTCTGAAGTTGCTATTCAAACCAATACACATGCAACAGACTGGAGTTGGGGCGTTTTATTACAAGATTTTGATTCTGACGGAAAAGAAGACATTTTTATATCTAATGGAATACTTAAACGACCCAACGATTTAGATTACATTAATTACTTAAGCAATGTGGATTTTACAGAGTATAATAATTCAAGGCAGGATGTACTAAAGAAAAAACTTATTGATAAGATGCCAACCCTTAAAATTCCAAATATTTTATTCAAGAATAACGGAAAATTAAATTTTGAAAAAGTAAATGCATCTGATACTGGTGTTCCCTCATACAGTAANGGAGCTGCATATGCAGANTTAGACCTTGATGGAGATTTAGATATAGTTCTTAATAATTTAAATTCTGAGGCTACCATTCTTGAAAATCTAACTGAAAAATCAAACTTTATTTCTATAAAACTAGCTGGAAATTCTAAATATCCTTTAACAAAGGGAACTAGAATTGAACTACATGTAAATGGTAATAAATTTGTTAAGGAAAATATCACAACTAGAGGTTTTCAGTCCTCATCCTCCCATAATATTTTTTTTGGGTTGGGAGAAAATAAAAAAATTGACTCTTTATTTATAAGGTGGCCAGATGGACATAAAGAGAGAAAAACAATCACCAATACTAATCAAAGTGTAACTATCTCTAAAGGGGACTATAATTTTGAAAATGAACTTGATATAAAAATTAAAAAACCAACTAAATTCCAGGTTAGTTATCTTCCTATTAAACATGAAGAAACTGAGTATTACGATTATCTGAAAGAAAGGTTAATTCCTGAAAGATTGTCATTTGAAGGTCCAGCAGTCGTTAAAGCAGACTTTAATAATGATGGTTTTGAAGATTTTTTTATGGGAGGTGCAAAATATCAAAGAGGTAAAGTTTTTCTTTCTACAAAAAATAAAGGTTTTGATGAGGTTAAAAATTTTGACTTACAAAAGGATAATAAATTCGAAGATACCGACGCGGCGGCTTTTGACATAGACAATGACGGTGATCTTGACCTTTATGTTGTAAGTGGCGGAAACGAGTATAAAGAGTTAGACAAAAATTATATGGATCGTGTCTATTTAAATGATGGTTTGGGGAATTTCACACGTCTTAAAATCTTTCTTCCAAGGACCAATGGTTCATCAGTTTCAGTCTCCGATTTTAATAATGATGGCTATGATGACTTGTTTGTAGGAACAAGGTCAATTACAGGTTTTTATGGACTAAGCCCTTACAGCTTTTTTTTATTAAACAATAGAGATAATACATTATCACCAGTTGGGCAGCAAAGATATGGTATGGTGACAGACAGTAAGTGGGTTGACATTAACTCCGATGGAAAAGAGGACATTGTTTTAGTAGGTGATTGGATGCCAATAACTATTTTAATTCAGGAAGATGATTTAAAATTTGTAAATAAAACTCTTGAGTATGGACTCTCTGGAACAAATGGATTGTGGAATGTGGTTGAGATAAAGGATTTTAATAAAGATGGTAAGATAGATATAATTGCCGGAAATGTTGGGACAAATTATAAATGGAAGCCTTCAATTACAAAGCCAGTAAAAATGTACCTTGATGATTTTGATGGCAACCAGCAACCTGACCCTATTATATTTTATGATTTTTTTGGAAACTACGTCCCTTTTTCATCAAAAGATAAACTAGATAAGCAGTTACCTTTTTTAAAAAAGAAATTTCCAAATTATAATAGTTTTTCAAAAATTCACGATATAAAATCTTTAACAGGTAAGGATGAAAAAGATATTCTTGAGATAAAATATATTTATGACCTTGAATCTTCAATTTTTATTAATGAAGGAAAAGGCTTTAAAAAATACGCTTTACCGCAATCCGCTCAACTGAGCAGTATCGAAGATTTTAAATTTTTAAAAAATTCAAATAATGTAATTTATGTTGGGAACTATAGTAAATATGTTACTGAGCTTGGATTTTCTAGTGCTAATCCTGGAGGTTTTTTATTTGATTTAGACGCAACTAATATGAATTTTCAAAATGCCAAAACCCTTCCATTACCATCCAATAAAGATTATAAAGTAATATTAGATTTTGATGACAATCACTTAATATTCTCAAATAATGACTATATATATTCATTGTCAGGGGATTATTTAAAATAAAAAACACCATTCCTTGATTAGATGATAATTAATTAACAAAAGTTGGTTTTGGTATAATAAGTAAATTAAATAGAGTATAACGTTAACTTATTATAATCATGAATTTTAATTAAACTTAGTCTATAGATTTGGAATATTTAATATGGATGTTAGTTTTTTAGTAAATTAGTAATAGTTTTAAATAGATGAGATTTTTCACTTTTATTATATTAGTTTTTTTATGTGGTTGTACCTTAACAGTCCCAAAAGAGGTTCAAGCAAAATACGATGAAATTCCAGAAAAAGTTGACTTTAACTATCATGTAAAACCAATACTTTCTGATAGGTGTTATTCTTGTCACGGACCTGATGAAAAATCAAGAAGAGCTGGTCTCAGACTGGATCAAGAAAAAACTGCATTTATGAAATTATCCAGCGGAAGAACAGCTATCGACCCTGGAAGTATTATTGGTAGTGAAATGGCTCATAGAATTTTATCCGAAGATCCTGAAGAGATTATGCCTACGCCAGAATCTAACCTCAGTTTAACCAACACTGAAAAAGCTATCCTTTTAAAATGGATTGAGCAAGGAGCAGAGTGGAAAGAACATTGGTCTTTTTTACCAGTTCAAAAAGTATCAAATTCGTCTTCACATCAATATAAAAATCCAATTGACCATTTTATTTCAAAAAAACTTCAAACAAAAGGTCTAGATTTTTCCCCTATGTCTTCTAAAGAGAAACTAATAAGGAGACTATATTTCGACTTAACAGGTTTGCCACCATCAATTGACGATGTTGAATCTTTTGTAAAGTCAACCAATCCAAATGCGTATTTTGATATTGTAGACAAACTTCTTGAAAGCAATGAGCATGCCGAAAGGCTCACAATGGATTGGTTAGACGTCTCTAGATACGCTGACTCTCACGGGCTTCATGCAGACGGGATAAGGACTATGTGGCCTTGGAGAGACTGGGTAATTAAAGCATTTAAGAACAATATCCCCTACGATGAATTTGTTTCTGTTCAACTCAGCGGTGATATGAGAGAAAATGCAACCAAAGAAGAGAAATTGGCTACCGCATTTAATAGAAATAATCCAATGACAGCAGAGGGGGGTGTTATTGATGAAGAGTGGCGCTTAAATTATGTTTTCGACAGAACAGAAACTTTAGGTACAGCTGTAATGGGATTAACACTTATGTGCGCAAAATGTCATGATCATAAATTTGATCCTATTTCCCAAAAAGATTATTATCAATTATCTGCTTTTTTTAACCAAACTAGAGAAATTGGAATGACAGGTGATGATGGAGATTTTGGACCTTTACTTTTTTTACCAGATGAGAAAACCGAAAAAAAATTAAATAAAATTCAATTAGCTATAGACATCAAAAAGAAAGAATTAGATTCCAAAATTCAAGAATTAGAAAGTTTTTATAACTATGCTGATAAGCTATCAAATTTTGAATCTGTTGTTATACCTAAAAAAAATATAATTGAAAAAGTCTCTTTCGAAAAAATAAGTAAACAAAGGGTTGTCAGTGATGATAAAACAATAATTGTTCAGGGCTCATTTGGACGTGAAACAGATTATATTATTGACAATAGCAGGGATATTACATCTTACAGTAATCAAAAACTTAAAAAAGGAATAGTAGGGAATGCATTGGAGTTTGATGGTAGTAATCAAGTATTTGTTGAAAAAGTGCCAAATTTTGAATGGACTGATGCTTTTTCTGCGGCCTTTTGGTTTAAAACAACAAAACGGAAAAAAGGTTTTACCCAAAGTCTGCTTACTACCACAGGNGGAAAAAANTCNTGGTGGAGAGGNTGGGANTTAATTNTGGATGANAAAAATTATTTGAATTTAAGNCTNNTTAGTTCTNTACCTGGTGANGCNATTCATGTTAAATCANTTGANTCNTTGAAANTAAANNACTGGNATCANATNGCNTTTTCATANGATGGCAGTGGAAATTCTTCAGGTATTAANTTATNNTTAAATGGNGAAAAAATNAANAAAAAAGTAGTTTTTGANAATTTAAAAAAATCAATTTTACCTNTTTCAAGNAGCGGAATTTANCTNCAAGANCAAGCANTNAAAATTGGAGCCTCNGGNGATTTTTCNTCNGGNGANAANGGATGGGTCGAAGGNTTAATGGANGANNTNTNTNTNTTTAACAANNCAATAAGTACTTATGAATTAAAAAANTTNTANAANNCATANAANNTAGANANAAAANTNTTANATGANANNGANAAAGTTGAGCATNTAGTNTACAATGACNTATCCACAAAAAANATTAAAAATNAAATTAAAAATTTAAAAAANCAGTGGTTGAAAAANATCTCTGATGTCAANACNGTTATGGTNATGGAGGAGATGAAAGATANAAGAAAGACTTTTCTTTATGANAGNGGAAGCTANCAATCNCCTAGTNNTGAAGTTGANGCNGATNTTCCATCTAAACTTCCCAAAATGTCTNCNGAAATGCCCAAAAANAGGCTNGGNCTNTCNAAATGGATATTTGATAAAAAAAATCCATTGACGGCAAGAGTAGCAGTAAACAGATATTGGCAGATGGTTTTTGGAAGAGCTATTGTAAATACTCCNGGTGACTTTGGNGTTCAAGGNCAACTNCCNTCTCACCCTAATTTACTTGAATATCTTTCTANCTATTTTATGGAAAANGANTGGGATATNNGNGATTTANTAAGATTNATGGTAACNTCNCATACCTANATGCAATCNTCNAAACCNANNCAAAANCAAGTNGAAATNGATCCNGATAATATACTTCTTTCNAGAAGTAANAGTTATAGNNTNCCAGCNGAAATGATCAGAGATAANGCNTTNGCTGTNAGNGGATTACTTGTNAAACATGTNGGNGGANAAAGTGTNAAACCNTATCAGCCTAAAGGTNTNTGGANAGAAAAATCNAATTNTTCAATNNNNCTNTTNAANTACAANNAGTCNNCNGGTGATAGTTTATATNGAAGAAGNATGTANACNTTTATAAGANGAACAAACCCACCNCCTTCNATGTCTACTTTTGATGCNCCNACNAGAGAGGTTTGTACGGTAAAAAGAGAAATAACCAACACNCCTTTGCANGCNCTTGTTNTNTTNAANGATCCACAGTTTGTNGAGGCATCAAGAATTCTTGCCGAAAGAATTCAAAAAGAAAAACCTTCTTCAATTGAGGAATCAATAAGCCATGGTTTCCGTTTGTGTACTTCTAGAAAACCAAGAGATAAAGAAATAGAATTACTTAAAAATTTATATAATGAGCAGCTAAAAAAATTCAAACAAAACCCTAAACTTGCATATAATATTTTTAAAAACGGTGAAAAACCTAGGGATAAAACCTTAAATTTATATAAAACTGCGGCACTTTCCATGGTAGCAAATGTAATGTTAAACCACGACGAAGTTTATATGAAAAGATAAATCTAAATATGAATTGTAATCACCATCACCATAACGAAAAGTTTTCCAGGAGAGATTTTTTAACAAAAACCTCACTCGGACTGGGTGCTCTTTCACTTAGTTCTCTTATAAGTCCAGCAAGAGCTTTTGACGGTATTTCAAATCTTAATAACACAAACCTCGCTCCACAATTACCTCACTTCCCAGCAAAGGCAAAAAGAATAATATATTTATTTCAAAGTGGCGCACCTTCTCAAATTGATCTTTTTGATCACAAACCTCTTCTTACAAAGATGCATGGTAAAGAACTTCCCCCTAGCGTTAGAGGTGGTCAGAGACTCACAGGTATGAGTGCAGGTCAGGCTTCATTTCCATTAGTCTCGTCTATTTATAATTTTAAACAGTATGGTCAAAGTGGAGCATGGGTCAGTGAATTAATGCCACATACTTCAAAAATTGTTGATGAGTTATGTTTTGTAAAGTCCATGTATACNGAAGAAATCAATCATGATCCAGCTGTAACTTTTATTCAAACAGGATCAAACCTTCCTGGAAGACCCTCTATGGGATCTTGGATCAGTTACGGTTTAGGTTCTGACAATAAAAATTTACCTGAGTTTGTAGTACTAGTAACAAAAGACAAGCAAGGTCAACCACTCTATGCCCGGTCTTGGGGTAATGGATTTTTGCCGTCAAAATACCAAGGGGTTCAATTTAGATCCGGTAAAGATGCTGTTCTTTACTTACAGAACCCTCCAGGTGTTACAGGTGATTTAAGAAGAGAACAACTAGAATATTTAAAAAAACTTGAAGATGATAATTATAGAGATATAGGCGATCCTGAAATTTTATCTAGAATGTCTCAGTATGAAATGGCATATAGAATGCAAACTTCTGTACCTGATGTTATGGATGTTTCTAATGAACCAGACTATATTTTTGATATGTATGGAGAGGATAGTAAAAACCCTGGAACATTTGCAGCTAATTGTTTGCTTGCAAGAAAACTCATTGAAAAGGATGTGAAATTTGTTCAGCTTTATCACCAGGGTTGGGATCACCATGGGGATTTAAACAATGGATTAAAGGTTCAATGTAAAGATACTGATCAANCATCAGCTGCACTAATTATGGATTTAAAACAAAGAGGACTCTTAGAAGATACTCTTGTAATATGGGGGGGAGAATTTGGAAGAACAAATTATACCCAAGGAAACATTTTAGATCCTGGTTATGGTAGAGATCATCACCCCAGGTGTTTTACTATTTTTATGGCTGGTGCTGGGGTTAAAAAAGGGATCACTTATGGAGCCACAGATGATTTCGGTTATAACTTAAGAGAAAATCCAGTGCATGTTCATGATTTTCAAGCTACAATTTTACATCTTTTAGGCCTTGATCATGAAAGATTAACATTTAAACATCAGGGAAGGAGATATAGACTAACCGATGTTCACGGAAAAGTTGTTAATGATATACTCGTATGAAAAATAATAATAATTCTAGAAGAAACTTTATAAAAAATTCTGCTATTGTTGGGCTAGGTATTGCCTCAGTCAATAAAAAATTCTCAATTGGAAGTAAAAGCCACTCATTAGAAAATACCATTGGACATAACGGATTTACCTATAAAGTCGATAAAAGCTGGAGTAAACAAAATGTCAATATTCATCCAGTTCACCATTGTCATGAAATGGTTATGGATAAAAAGGGAAGATTATTCATGACAACAACTCATAAAAAAAACAATATTTTGGTTTATAACAAAGACGGAAAGGTTTTAGATGGTTGGAGTGTCGGTTTTAATGGTGCCCATGGTTTGACATTAAGTAATGAGGGTGGTAATGAATTTTTATATATCACAGATCCGGATTTGCATAGGGTTTGTAAAACCGACTTAAATGGAAAGCTAATTCTGGAAATTTTTTATCCAAAAGAAATTAGTGACTATACTTCACAGGACGATTTCAAGCCAACTGAGACTGCAATTGCACCCAATGGTGATATTTATGTTGCAGATGGTTATGGTAAAGATTTTATTATTAAATATGATCAAAAAGGAAATTATTTAGGACATTTTGGGGGCAAAGGAATTGGGGATAATCACTTTGATTGTTGTCATGGAATAACACTTGATAGCAGATTTAATCAAAATCCAACTCTTCTTATTTCCTCTAGAACAAAAAATGAGTTTAAAAGATTTACATTGAGTGGAAAACACATCGAAACTGTTTCCCTGCCTGGGTATTGGATGTGTAGACCCGTTATTAAAGGAGATAACCTTTATTTTGCTATTATTAACACCTACAATTGGTGGAACTATGACGGAATGATTGCAGTTTTAGATAAAAAGAATAAAGTAGTTTCACTCCCGGGTGGAGGAAAACCATCATACAGTAAAGGTGTTATCGATAAACCCGTTTATGATGATCGTAGTTTCCTCAATCCACATGATGTTTGCGTAGATGATGATGAAAACATCTATGTTCCTCAATGGAACTCAGGAAGAACAACTCCTTTAAAATTAATTAGAGTTTAAACTTTTTTTCTTTTGGAAACTATTTTTTTTCTAGGTAGATTTCATCCATTGCTAGTTCACTTGCCAATTGGATTTTTGATTTTGGCTATTTTAATCGAAAGTTATTGCTCCATTTTCAAAATAAAAATTAATCGTAGAATAATTAATTTTACTTGGTTTATAGCTTTCTTTTCCTCCGTCTTAACAACAATTTTGGGACTTTTAGTCGNNGAGACTGGTCATTATATAGATGAAAATTTATTTATGCATAAAATTTTTGGTTTGTCATTAACAGCCATCTCATTTATATCTTGGTTTTTGAGGTTATCAATTTTTTCAAATTTATTTTCATCTTCGTTAAAGACATTTTCTAATACCATAATCATCGTCCTTTTGACTTTAACAGGTCATTATGGTGGGAATTTAACCCACGGTGAAACTTATCTTGTGGATTATGCTCCAGAAAACATAAAAGAATTGGTTGTTAAAAAAAATAAATATGTAGAATTAGAAATTGATTCTGTTAAAGTTTACGATGATCTTATACAACCAATTTTTAATCAAAAATGTGTTTCTTGCCATAACAAAGAAATATCCAGGGGAAATCTCAATATGGATTCCTACAGTAATCTTTTAAAGGGAGGTAGTAGTGGTATTCCTATAAACAAATCTGACCCTAGGAAAAGCTTATTGATAAGAAGAATTACTATGCCAACAAGTGAACTTAAATACATGCCTCCAGATGGAGAGCCTGTTTCTTTTGATGAAATTAAAACTTTGATTTGGTGGATTAATAATTTGGATAAATCCAATGAAAATTTAGTATCGTTAAAAGTTGAAGACGACATAAAAGAATCACTTGAAATGCTTTACAGCTTAAATTTTACTGAAAAACAATGGTTTGAAAAAATTTCAACAGATAAGTTAGATGAGTCACTTGTTCAAAATATCGATAAGAGAGTATTTCAAATAAAATTCATTTCTGATGATAAGAAATTCCTATCTGTAAAATACTTACAGAAGAATGTTAGTGTCTCTGACATTGAAAAGCTTGAAAAGATCAGTAAATACATTGCTTATTTNACCGCAAAATCTTCAAATATTTCCAATGAATTGATCGAGGGGATATCAAATTTTGAAAACTTAGTAAAACTTGAAATCCAAGATAATAATATTGATGATGAAAGCATTAAAATTCTTCAATCACTTAAAAATCTTGAAATACTAAACATCCACAACACAAAAATTACAAACAAATCTATTGAAATTCTTAAAAAATTCAAGAATTTGAAAAGGGCATATGTATGGGGAACAAGCATATCCAGAAGTGAAATAGATGAATTTAATACAAAAGAAGAAAAACTTAAATTAATTGGTGGAAGATAATCTTTTTTTAAAATTTAGCTATAGTTTATAATTAAAACAGATTGGTTTTTAACTTTATAAAAATTTAGTTTTAACTAAATTTATAGTCAATTTATGAGAAGAGCCCTTTTATATATAANTTCTTTTTTTGTCTTTTTAAGTTGCGAAAATAAGAAATTCGATTCAGCTAGACTTAACGACGCTTCTCTTTTTCACTCAGCAATGCAAAACTTATCTGACATAATTGTATACGATATTTTTTCTCCACCTGTAGCTTCCAGAGTTTATTTATATCCATCAATCGCTGCTTACGAATTAATGGCGAGGGATATGCCTTTTAAATACAAATCTTTAGTTGGGCAGGTCAAAGACCTCANACAAATTCCCGAACCAGAAANAGACTTTAAAAACTACAATTTGAATATCACTATTTTATATGCATTTAATAAAGTCGGTAAGGCTCTTATTTTTTCGGATGAATTGATGNACAATTTTGAAAAAAGATTTAAAAACAAATTGAATTCAATTGGTGTGCCTAGAAATATTAGAATTGCTTCTGAAAAGTATGCTGATAAGGTTGCCAAACATATTTTAGATTGGGCAAAAGATGATTTGTACAATCAAACAAGGACATTTCCAAAATACACAATTTTAGAAGAAGAGGTTTATTGGAAACCTACACCTCCAGATTACATGGATGGTATTGAACCTCACTGGAATAAAATACGGACACTAGTTTTAAATTCTTCAAATCAATTTGTCCCGAAGGAACCATTAAAATTTGATTTAACTAAAGGTAGTCCATTCCAAAAGCAACTTCAAGAAGTTTATGAGATTGGAAAAAGGATGGATCCTGAGAAGATTGAGATTGCAAAGTTTTGGGATTGTAACCCATATGTTACACATCATAGAGGGCATGCAATGTTTGCTACAAAAAAAATAACACCAGGTGGGCACTGGATTGGTATCACAGCTATCGCTGGTAGAACAGCAAACAGTACTTTTTACGAAGCTGTAAATGCATATGCTAACGTTTCAATTTCATTATTTGATTCTTTTATTAGTTGTTGGGACGAAAAGTGGAGATCTATACTGGTTAGACCTGAAACTTTAATTAACCAGCATTACGATGAAGAATGGCTACCTCTTCTGCAAACACCTCCGTTTCCAGAGTACACAAGTGGTCATTCAGTTATTTCACGTGCTGCTGCAAAAGCTCTTACCAACTTGTACGGTGAAAATTTCAAATTTACTGATACAACTGAGGTTGCGTATGGTCTTCCATCTAGAAAATACAATTCTTTTATTGAAGCTTCTGAAGAGGCAGCTATTTCAAGACTTTATGGTGGAATTCACTACAGAATGGCTATTGAAGAAGGAGTTGTTCAGGGCGAAAATGTTGCGAACTTTATATCTGAAAATCTAGAAACTAACCTTTACCCTTACCAATTCTCTATGAAGTAAAAAGATGTTTTTTTATTTTTTTGACTTTTAACCCTCTTTTTTTCATATATTTAACCTCTTATTAACATTTAATTAACAATATTCCTGTTATGAAAAAAATAATTTTAGAAAAATCAAAGTATTTTTTATCACTTTGTCTTCTCCTATTTGTTTCATTGTCAGCGTATTCTCAGTCTATTTCTGGAACTGTAACCGATGCTGAAACTGGTGATCCNCTACTAGGAGTAACAATAGTTTTAAAAAACACAAATAAAGGAGTAGTTACTGACTTCGACGGTAACTATATAATAAATAATGTAGAGCCGGGTGATTATACAATTGATTTATCCTACATAGGATATGGTCGAATCTCTCAAACAATCACTGTTGGAGGTGATGACGCTACCTACGATTTTACAATGACTTTTTCAGCTTCTAAACTTGATGAACTTGTAGTTACAGGNACAGGAGCTCCAGTCGCTAGAAAAAAAATAGGAAATAGTATTGGCTCAATTTCTACAGCAAAATTAGAAAATTTACCTATCAACTCGTTTTCTGACATACTTCAAGGTAGAGAACCAGGTTTGGTTGCTTTCCCTTCTGGTGGCCTTAACGGTGAAGGTGCCCAAATTAGGATTCGAGGTAATGCTTCACTGTCTCAGTTAAACGAACCAATCATAATTGTTGATGGAGTTAGAGTTGACAGAGGTGGTGGTTTTGGTGGCTACATTGACACTGGTGGAGGTGCTGGATCAAGACTTGACGATATTAATCCAGAATCAATAGAAAGAATCGAAATACTTAAGGGAGCATCTGCAGCTACCTTATTTGGTACCGAGGCGAGTAACGGTGTAATCCAAATTTTTACCAAAAAAGGTCAAATTGGAGCACCAAAATTCAATTTCAAAGCGACGCAAGGTTGGATTAATTTTCCAAAAGGAAAATTTGCAGATAATACTGGTTGGACCTCTAGTGCATCTACAGCAGCGAGAATGAGTACAGTACTCGGAAGATCTGTACAGCCTTATGAGCTTGTTAGTTTCAATGCTACTGAGGACTTGTTTGAAACTGGTTTTAACAATATTGTAAATTTAAATGTTTCAGGAGGGAGTGAGTTTATGACATACTTTGCTTCTGCTAGATATCAATATTCAGATGGTCCTGTAGGAGGGAAAGAAAGACAAGGATATTTAGAGGGGCAAAAAACGAATGCTTCAGATATAAATGAAATGGGTCAGTTTAATATTAATTTAAATATTAATCCTAGTGATAAATTTAATATAAGACTAACTTCAGGCTTTACATCAAGATATCAAACAACACTTCAAAACAATAATAATATTTATGGAACAGGTTCTCTAGCTCAGTTTAGTAAGCCTGAACTGGTAACAGAGGATAACACAACGGGAGTAATTGCTTTTGCTACAGTTGATGAAACTTTGCAGTTAGGATACAACACAAGAATAAACCACTACAATGGAAGCGTTGGACTTAATTATTATGCAACGGATTGGCTTAAGCTAGACGGTACTTTTGGAATTGATTACTCAGGACAGGTGAGTGAGGATTTTTGGCCATTCCAATGGAATATTGATGGTTTCTCAGGTAGTAGACCAACTGGTCAATTATCTGTTGGGACCAGAGATTTTATGGCTAAAACAGCTGAAATTAAAATAGTAATGGATAACAAAATCGGTTCATTATCNTCTAATTTAATAGTTGGTGGTCAGTTTGTTGGACAACAAGAAAAGTTAGTAGGTGCTCAAGGAACAGAATTTCCAGGACCAGGTTTTGAGGTTGTTGGTGCTGCTGCACAGCAAGTTAACTTTGAGCAGTTTGTAGAAACTATTAATGTTGGTGCATTTGTTCAAGAACAAATTGGTTATAATGATCTTTTATTTTTAACTGTTGGTGCTAGATNTGATGCGCACTCTGCTTTTGGTAGCAACTTTAATGGTCAATTTTATCCTAAAGTATCACTCTCATACATACCCTCAGATTCTGTTAATTGGAGTGGTTTAGGTCCAATAAGTTCTTTACAATTAAGANCCGCNTATGGTATGGCCGGTCTTCAACCAGGAGCTTTTGATGCCTTTACTTCGTATTTAGCACTTGCATCAGCTAATGGAGCAGGGATTGCACCTAACAATTTGGGTGATCCAGACCTAAAGCCTGAGATATCAAAGGAATTTGAAATTGGATTTAACGCTGGTTTATTTAACAATAAGTTTAATTTGGAATTTACGTATTGGGATAGAATTACAACTGATGCATTGTATGCTAGACAGTTTCCTTTGTCGGGTGGATTTAGAAACCAGCAGTTAACCAATGTTGGTGAGCTTGAAGCTAACGGTCTTGAAATCAANCTGAGTGGTAANATTATAAGAANAGGTGACTTAACAGTCAATGCTTACGTAAATGCTGCTTATTTACAAGAAAATGTAAAAAGTTTAGGAGGAGCTCCACCACTAAAAGTTGGTGGTTCATATCCAAGATATAGAAACTTTTTACAAGAAGGTTTTGCTCCGGGAGCAAACTTTGGAGCTCAATTAGCTGATGTTCCTTCAGGATCGTTACCTATTGATATTGCTAATGGTGACGGTCTTCCTGATACAACTCAGCAACTAGTAGCTTTTCTAACTGGTAATGGTAGTTACAGTCTTCCAACTTCAATAGGTACTGGATCTGTACTTCTAAAAGATGAAGACGGAGATGGTGATTATCTAGATCACTATCTTGGAAAATCAACTCCAGATTGGACAGGAGCTTTTGGAGGATCAGTTAATTATAAAAACTGGACTTTAAATACAACTTTTGAGTTTAAGGCTGGAAATTTTGTAATTAACAATTTAACAGACGCATTTAGACAAGCAAATGGTGCAATTGGTAGAAATTTACCTAGATCTGCCAAAGTAGCTAGAGATTATTCTACGGGTGGTATCGATGGTTCATTTACTCCTCAAGGAGATGGTAATGTAAGACTTGCTGCACTAGATGAATGGTTAAATAATACTCTCGCATTAGCACCTTTTTCGGGTCTTAATACTCTAGAAAAGGCAGATTTTGTAAGATGGAGAGAATTAAGCCTAAACTATAATATTACTGGTTCTATTTTAGATCAATTTAGCTTAGATACAGCTTCCGTTGGTCTTTCTGGAAGGAATATTGCAATATTTACAAGTTACACAGGAGTTGATCCTGAAATAAACTTTGTTGGTAGAGGTGGTGGTTCAACATTAGATCAGAATTATGGTCAGGGAATCGCTGCATTTGGATGGCCAATTCCTACACAAGTATTATTAACACTTAAAGTTGGATTTTAAATTAATAATTATGAAAAATAATATAATAAAATATTTTGGAATAGTTTTTTCAATATTACTATTCAACAATTGTAGCCTAGATGCTGATAACCCTAATAATCTTCTTGAAGAAGGTTTGGATATAAGGGCTTTTGGACCTATGGTTAACGGCCTAGAAGGTGTACTTATTCGTGCATACGGAAACATTCTTGCACCTTATTCAGTAGCATCAGATGAGATGATTTGGATAGGATCTAGAGATGCATGGCAGCAGCTTAACTTTGGTAACTTAGGAAATATAGGTAACGAATTTGTCGATGCCGCTTATTTCTTCGTCAATGAGGCTCGTTATTGGGCAGATGATGTAATCGCTAGGGGAGTTGAGTTCAGTACTTCAAACGCATTTTCTGCATCAAATAAGGCAGATTTAGCAAGAGCTTACATGTATGGAGCAGTAATTTATATAGTCATTGCAGATATGTTTGATGATTTTGTTGTTGGATCAGCTAAAACTGAAGCTGCACCGCCAGTTGGTGCTTCAAATATGAGTTCTCTATACGACACCGCTTTAGGATACATCAATTCTGCTTTAGCGTTAAATGCAGGTTTAACTGGAGAGCTAACCGCGCTAAAAGCAAGAGCTACTTTTGCTAAAGGGATATGGGGAAAAGTTAATCCTTTAAATACAGCTTCTCCTCTTGTTTCTTCTGCAGATGCTGCTACTTTAGCTGCGGCTGCCCTTGCCGATTTAGGAACTGATTTTAGTGTCAATTTAATTACTGATCCAAGCGCACCTGAAACTATTGGTGAATTAGATATTGCTGGTGAGGTTAATGACAGATTAGAAATGAGACTCTCCAATACGTATGTTATTTCTACAGACTTGAAAAGACCAGATTCGCCAAATGATGGAGATCCTTCAACTACTATTAGTTTGAAAGATCCTATTGATGATATTGCTGATCCGGCTCTATACAGACATGTTGCCGCATTTACTAATGCTGGTAGGTTTCCAGAATATCCTGTTGCTACTGGTAGAGAAATGCATTTGATATTAGCTGAAAATTCATTAGCAAATGGTGATAATGCAGGTTTTACTACCCACATAAACCATATAAGAGCTATGGATGGATTAACTCCATATTCAGGACAAATTGATGCACAAGAAATGCTATTACATTCTAGAAGAGTTAACCTGTTTTTACAAGGAAGAAGGCTTTCTGACCATTATAGATTTGCAAGTCCCTCTGAGTATTGGATTCCAACTTCTGTTGCCACTACGGCACCAGGATCATTTTTCCCAATAACCATTTCAGAAATTCAAGCGAATCCAAATATCCAGTAATTAAATAGTATTTAATTTAATAACCCCTCTTTTTCGAGGGGTTTTTTTATAGGGATATTCCAAAACCAAAGTTGCCAATAATGATTCCCTTTTTGCTTATACCTGGTATTGTTGGAAAACTTTCATTACTCGATCCGTTAGAAATATAGTATGAACCATCTTTTTCATAACTAAAGCTACCTGTTAAATTCATATTATTTGGGATTTTTCCAATTCCATATCCTATTTCTAGTCTAAAAAAAATTTTTGAGTTTGATTTAATTCCCAATTTAATATTAAACGTGTTGATATCCTTTTTCAACTGCGCACTTCCTAACCCTTTATTTCCATTTTCGTCCGTTAGCTCTATTTCCTCATAGAAAATCAATGAACTTAAATTTGCTGAACCTAAAGATGCATATAGCCCGTTAGCTTTAGAATTCATGTAAATATTTACTCCATAATCTGTATAATTCAAATCAATACTTGTTTTATCTGGGTTCAATTTGAAACTACTATAATCAAAATATGGTGAAATTCTATTTCTAAAAATAGGCAAAACAGCTTCACCTGTTAAACCTAATATATTTGGTATGCCGAACTTAACTCCAAATGAAAAACGTTTAAGGTTTGAAATTGTATCAATTTCAATTGAATCTATTTTTTGTAAATTTTGCGAGAAAGATTTATTAGTCAACAAAACTAAAAAAGTAATGATAATTAAGATTAGCCTCATAGATTGTATAACTTGAGATATCTTCTGCAATTGACTAGTTCTGAATAATCAACGTTCTTATCAACTTCTATCTTTTTGTTTCTATTAGCAAGTTTCCAAGCTGTATAAAATATGAGCTTTATTCTGTCCTTTAGAAGCTTGTATTCAATTTTATCAGCTGTATCAGTTGGTTTATGATAATCTTCATGAACACCATTGAAATAAAATATTGCAGGAATATTATTTTTAACAAAATGAAAATGGTCACTTCTGTAATAAATACACTCAGACTGGTCTATATCGTTGTATTTGTAATCAAGATATAATTTTGTCGTATTCTTGTTTGTTGACTCTGATACTTGGTGTAATTCTGAGCTAAGTAGATTAGATCCAATTAAATATATATACCTTTCTTCATTATTTATATGCTTTGGGTCAATCCTACCTATCATATCTATATTTAAATTAACCATAGTATTCTCAAGGGGGTACAAAGGATTATCGGTATAATATTTTGAACCTAATAGACCTTTTTCTTCACCGGTTAAATGTAAAAAGACAATTGATCGCTTCGGTCTATAACCTGATAATACTGCTTTTTGAAAAGCTTCTGCAATTTTAAGTACTCCAATTGTACCTGAACCATTATCATCAGCTCCATTGTAAATAAATCCATTTTTTTCCCCCTCGTGATCTAAATGAGATGAGATAATAATATATTCATTAGGTTTTTCTGATCCTTCAATAATCGCAACTACATTTTCCGTTTGAACGATATTTCCAGAAATATTAAGTTCCATTTTCTGAAAATAGTTTTTAGTCCCGTCTGCTTCTTTAATATTTAGAGATTCATAATATTCTGAAATAAATTTTACAGCTCTTTTCTGACCTATTTTTCCTGTCTCCCTACCCTTAAAAAAATCAGAAGAGTATACATATATAAGATTTTTTAACTCATTTTCATTAATATTGTCGGTAAAAGTATCAAGGTCTAGATTTTGTGAAAAAAGATTAATTGTATATAGGTACGCAATTAAAAAGTATACATATTTTTTAAAAAAAATTACTTTATTTGTTCGTATATATGGTCCCATAATTTAATTCTTTTCTTAAGGGCTAATTTGGATGAGTCTAAAGCCTCCAATATTTTCTTATCGTTATTTTCACACAAAGTTGTAATCATATTCATCGCCATTGGGCCGTGATGATCACCATCCATTTCAATATGTCTTTCAAGATAATAAATTAAGCTTTCAACAGACTTATTTTCCAATTTGATTTTTCTAACAATCTCAATAAACATATTTGGAATCAAATCTTCCCTTCCAAAAGTAAAAACTGCTGAAGTAACATGTACTTTATTGTCTTTTATTACAGAAAATGTAAAATTCAAAAAATCCTTTATTTCCTCTGAAACATCTAGACTACCAATAATTTTGAAAATATCTTTACCTTGTTTGACAAGCCTAATTAGGTGTTCTATTTTATTTGTATTTGCACCAATTTCATTCATTGAATCTAAGTACATCTCGAAATGACTTTTGGCAACTTCGTTTTTGTCTATATCCGTTTCTTCCCCCCAAACAATTTCATTTATAAGCCTGGCTGTTAAACTGTTCTCAGATGGAACCCATGGAGTATTTATACATGTTAGATTCATTTGAAGATTTTTTACTAATGACATAAAATCCCACACAGCAAAAACATGGATTTCCATGAATTTTTTTATATCACTCAGGCTGTTCATAGAATTATACAATGGATGCTCGATTAAAGATTTCCTTAAATAATCCAAATCTTCATCAAAAAAAACGGAGTTTTTATTCATAATGTGCAAATATAGTTGAAAAGCTAAAATCCTAAAATTATAATTATATTGAAAATCAATGCAAGAATTATTAACTTTTATAGCGGCATCTGTTTTGATTACATTGTCTCCAGGTCCAGATATTATAGTTTTAATTTCGTATACCCTTCAGAAAGGATTCAATTCTTCTATAAAATTTATAATGGGTCTTTTAACTGGACTTTTAGTTCATTCATTTATATTGATTTTTGGGTGGACAAATTTTTTTTCTAACTCGCAAATAATTCTATTTTACATTAAAATAATTGGATTTATATATTTTTTGTATCAAGGTATAGTAGAACTTTATTTTGTTTTTGTTCAAAATAAAAATAAACCAAACCCAAATAATTCAAAAAATTTATACAAACAAGGAATAATTATGAATATAACAAATCCTAAAGTTGGTTTATTTTTTTGGTTATTTTTTCCTAATTTCTTGTTTAGTTCAGAAATTAAAGAATCATTTCAATATATTGTTTTGTGTTCAATTTTTATTATTCAGGTTTTTATAATCTTTTCACTCACGGCTTACTTTTCATCTAGAGTTTCAAATATTTTGAGGTTAGAATTTTTAAAACCAATCAATGGACTTATTTTAATAACACTAGCTCTTTATATAATACTATCATAATTCATTTAATACCTGTTAGTTATCATATTTAAGAAAGATTGCACAAAGGACTTAATTTAAATGTTTTTTTAATAAATTTGCTTGCAACTATTTTTATTCTAGTTGCAATGATAAATAAATCAGCTTTTAAAATCCAGGAGGGTCTTACATTTGACGACGTACTTCTTGTTCCAAAATATTCCGAGGTTTTGCCTAGAGAAGTTGATATCAAAAGTAATTTTTCAAAAAATATTCCATTAAATATTCCAGTTATTTCAGCTGCAATGGATACTGTTACAGAAAGCAAGATGGCAATAGCACTTGCTAGGGAGGGAGGTATAGGAGTTCTCCATAAAAACATGTCAATTGAAAAACAAGCTAATAAAGTTAGATTTGTTAAAAGAGCTGAATCGGGCATGATATTAGATCCCGTAACTCTCACATTGGATTCAAAAGTATCAGATGCTAAGGAGTCTATGGAAAAAAACAACATTGGAGGAATACCGATAATAAATAAATCTAAAAAGTTATATGGAATAGTCACAAACAGAGACTTACGTTTTGAAAGGGATGGCAATAGATCCATTAATGAAGTAATGACCTCTGAAAATTTAATAACAGTTAGCCCTAATACTTCATTAAAAGATGCAGAAGAAATTTTACAGAAACATAAAATTGAAAAACTGCCTGTAGTTGATAAATTGTATAAATTGGTTGGTTTAATTACTTACAGAGATATTACAAAACAAACTATCAAGCCCATTTCGAATAAAGATATTTATGGAAGACTTCGTGTAGCTGCTGCTGTTGGCGTTACTCACGATGTTATTAAACGAACAGATGCTTTAGTAAAAGCAGGTGTCGATGCTATTGTAATTGATACAGCTCATGCACATTCCAAAAGAGTCGGAAATATATTAAAACAAATCAAAAATTCTTTTTCAGATTTAGATGTAATAGTTGGAAATATTGCAACCGCTGAAGCCGCAAAGTTTTTAGTTGATCTTGGTGCAGATGCAGTTAAAGTTGGGATTGGACCAGGTTCAATTTGTACTACTAGAATTATCGCTGGTGTTGGTTATCCTCAATTATCTGCAATTATGTCAGTTTCTAAGGAAATCAAAGGGTCTAAGGTTCCTGTAATAGCTGATGGAGGAATTCGTTATACTGGAGATTTACCGAAAGCAATAGCAGCTGGTGCTGACTGCGTAATGCTTGGCTCCCTTCTCGCTGGAACTAAAGAGTCTCCAGGTGAAACCATTATTTACGAGGGAAGAAAATTTAAATCTTACAGGGGTATGGGTAGTGTAGAGGCAATGAAAAAAGGAAGTAAAGATCGATATTTTCAGGATGTAGAGGACGATATAAAAAAACTTGTTCCAGAAGGAATTGAAGGAAGAGTTCCCTATAAGGGAGAAATTTACGAAAGTATTCAACAACTGATGGGTGGACTTAGAGCGGGTATGGGTTATTGTGGAACAAAAACAATAAATGAATTGAAAATCAGAGGAGAATTCGTTAGAATAACATCAGCGGGATTTACAGAAAGCCATCCACATAATATAGAGATTACAAAAGAGGCTCCTAATTATTCTAGATAATTTTATCTTGTAAAAAATTTATGAGTCAAAACTTTACTTGAAAACTCAATTCTTGCAATATACATTGTTTCTGTTTGTAAGAGAACTGGCTCTTTGAAATTGCTTAAATTGGCATTTGAAAAAAAAGCAATTTGATTTCCAATTATACTATAAATAGATACATGAGCATTACCTTTCAGCCCTTCAATATTTAAATACCCATCTTTATATATTAGTTTTGCATTAGATTTTTGATTTACATCAAAAAATTTCATAAGTGAAGCATTTTCCTTATTTATTGAATAAAATTTATTGTAATCAATATTTAAAAAATTAAAAAATACTAGCAATAAAAATACAAACCTCACATCCTTTAATTCTTTGCAATTTATGACAATATTATAAATTAAAAAAAACTCACATGATCCAACAATTTAATTTTATTTTATGTATGCTTTTATTTATTTACTTAAGTTTGATTAAACACTCCACTATGCGAATATTAATTATATTTATTTTGGTCTTAAGCTGTAGTAATTTTCAACAAACTGAAAAAACAAAAACAGTTGCCAGAGTCAACTCAATTTTTTTGTACCAATCCGATCTTGAAAACGAAATTAATGCTGAATTATCTGATGAAGACAGTGTAGTTACATCAAGATCAATAATTAATAAATGGGCAATTAAGAACCTAGTTTACAGTCAATCACTTTTATATCTTCATGACTCAATTCAAAAAAATCTTACAAAAATGGTTGATAATTATAAGTTGCAATTGTGGACTAATACTTACAGAAATTTATTATCCAAATCTAATATTAACAATAAAATTGATAGTTTAGAAAAAATTGAATATTATGAAAAAAATAAAAAAAATTTTAAACTAAAAGAAGACTTTTACAAAGTTGCGTATCTTATTTTACCAGAAAATAATAACAATTTAAAGTTAATTGCTTCAAGGTTTAGAAACTTTTCTGATAGTGATTTGTTTTTCTTAGATTCTCTGAGCTATCAATTCAATGACTTTCTTCTGAATAAACCAGTTTGGTTAAACAAAAATAATTTGGCAAAAAAAATACCATTATTAAATTTTTTTGATAATGATTTTAATCTTAAAAAAAGAGATTTTTTTGTTTACAAGGACTCATTACAAGTATATTTGTTAAAAGTTTTTGATTATAAACAATATAATACATCTGCTCCATTTGAAATAGTAGAGGCAAATATTGAAAAGATTTTGATTAATAGAAAAAAGTTATATTTTCTTAAAAACTTTGATAAAGAAATTTTAGATGACGCAATACAAACAAAAAAACTTGAAATTTTTCCCTAATTTCTTAATAATATTTGTTTTATTTTTAGGTATACAAAGTTTATATAGTCAAGAAAATTTACGATTCAAGCTAGACGGGGTTGCTTCTGTAGTAGGGGACTATGTTATTTTAGATTCTGATATTGATAAAACATTTTCAGAAATGGAATCACAAGGTATTTCCACAAAAAACGTTACTAGGTGCGAACTTTTAGGAAAATTAATGGAAGATAAATTGTATGCACATCATGCAATTCAAGATAGCTTGGAGGTGAGTGATACTGAAATTTATTCTTATGTTGATCAAAGCATAGAATATTTTACAGAACAACTTGGTAGTTTAGAGAAAGTATTAGAATTCTATAATAAAAAGGATGAGTTATCATTCCGTGACGAACTTTATGAACTGAATAAAATTCAAAAATTATCCCAATTGATGCAGTCAAAAATTGTTGATGATGTTGAAGTTACTCCCGAAGAGGTGAAACTATTTTATGAGTCAATTCCGGTCGTTGATTTACCAATTTTTGGGACTGAGTTGGAAATTTCTCAAATTGTAATCGAACCTAATGTAAGCGAAGAAGAACAAAATAGAGTAATTAACATGTTAAATTCATTTAAGAATGATGTAGAGGAAAAGGGTTTAAGCTTTGCTTCAAAGGCTATTTTGTACTCTCAAGATCCAGGGTCTAGGGCAAACGGTGGAAAATATACACTTCATAGAAAAAGACCCAGAATGGTTAAAGAATTTAGAGATGTTGCTTTCAGTCTAGAAGAAGGAGAAATATCAAGTCCATTCAAAACTGAATTTGGATGGCATATTTTAACCGTTGAAAAAATTAGAGGTCAACAAGTTGATGTAAGGCATATATTAATTACTCCCAATATTGATGAATCTAAACTTACTGAGTCTAAAAAATTATTAGACACAATAAGAAAAAGGATTTTAGATAAAGAAATCGAATTTAAAGATGCAGCATTTAATTTTTCTTACGAAAAAGAAACTCGAAATAATGGGGGAAAATTAATTAACCCGATAACAGGAGATACTCGTTTCGAATTGACAAAAATGGATCCTAAACTTTATAATCAAGTTAAAAATTTAGATGAAGGTGAGATTTCACTCCCACTTTTAGAGACTGATCGGTCTGGATTAAAAAAATATAAAATCATTATGGTTTCAAAAAGATTTGAGGAGCACTTGGCAAATTTCTCCAAAGACTTTGCAAAAATAAAAGATTTGGCTCTTAAGGATAAACAATTAAAAGCTGTAAAAAAATGGTTAAAGTTGAAAATTGATGAGACCTTTATAAATGTAAACAAATCGTTTCGAAGTTGTAATTTCTCAAATAATTGGAATAAACAATAAAACTTAATTTACTTAAAATATTTTTTTGGGACAAACAACATTCCAAAACATTCTCCATCTTCCTTATTGATGTTTTTATGATGTATTTTATGTGCCCTTCTGATTCCTTTGGCGTACTTGTTATTTATATTCCTAAATATTTTAAACCTTCTATGTATAAAAATATCATGAACAATAAAATAAGTAAAACCATAGCAAAAAATCCCAATTGCAATTGGTAGACCTGGCCAAAATAAAAACTCACCCCATAATACCACAAATAGAACACTGGGTATTGCATAAACTAAAAAGAATAAATCGTTTTTTTCAAACCAAGAGTCGTGATCTTTTTTATGATGATCTTTATGCCAGGACCATAAAAATCCATGCATTATGTATTTATGAGAAAACCATGCTACAAATTCCATAAAAAGAAACGTGAAAATTAATATTGATATCCAAACCACACTCCACATAATTATTTATAGGTATTAAAATGATAGTTTAAATAGGATTCTGCAAGTAGTCCCATTTTAACATAATTAGGTATTCGAATTCTGGTTGAAATTATGAATTTTGAGGGAGTTTTTTTGAGTTTTTTTAATAAACTAATATAATATTTGTATGCGGTATAAACTCCAAATCTAGAATTATTTGGCAGTAAATAAATTCCCTTTAACCCATTTTTGAAATCACTTTCAATCTCTAATATTATTTTATTTTTGTCTTTTTCAGAAAAATTTAAAAAATCAACTTTTGGGAAATATGTTCTATTGAGATTTTCAAAATCATTTTTTACATCCCTTAAAAAATTAACTTTTTGAAAAGCTGAGCCGAGTGACATTGCATATTTTTTAAGTTCATTATATTTTTCATTATCACCATCGACAAAAACTTTTAAACACATTAATCCCACTACGTCGGCAGATCCATATATATACTCTTTGTAATCGGAGTTACTTGAATATTTTTTTTTGTGTAAATCCCATCTCATACTTTTCATGAACGAATTAACTAATGAGATGTCAAAATTATATTTGTGGAAAGTATGTTGAAATGAATTTAATATTGGATTCAAACTTATTTTTTCCTTAATTGAATTATTCAAGTCCTTTTCGAAACGGTTAAATAATAGTTCTTTGTCATAGTTATGAAGAGAATCTACAATCTCATCTGATAGTCTAACGAAGCCATAGATGTTATAAATATCTTGCTGTATATAAGAAGCTAACATTTTAGTTGCTATAGAAAATGAAGTGCTATAGGACTTGGTAACTTTTTCACTACATTTCTCAGAAACAATATCAAAAAGTTCTTTCATTTAATAAAAGGAATAAATCGATAATAAAAGTACAAAAAACTATATTAAGACCGGTTGGGTTAAAAACTGTTCTACGAAAGTCTCATGGTTTTTGAAAACAAAAACGTTTTCGGGAAGTTGTTGTGATTTCAGAAATTTGGCTTGGGGTCCAAAGATTGAAAGCTTATTTTCCCACCCTGTTATAATGTTTTCATAAAACAATTTAATATAATTTGAAATATTACTTCTAGAGGGTTGAACTGTTATGTAGGTTATAAAGTGTAATACTTCATTTTGTGATAAAAGTGTCTTCAAACTCTTAATAGGAATTGATTGTCCTAAAAATATTGTTTGAAACCCCTTACTTAACACTAAATAATTAAGATAAAGAGTGCTTAATTCGTGTATTTCATTTTCAGGTAAAAAGACTACAAATTTAGGAGAAGATTTTTCTACAGATTTTTTATTTTGAATTTTCTCGGTTTGAACATGTATTTTTTGTTTTATAAGGCTAGTAACGAAATGTTCATGTGAAGGACAAATTGCTCCGGTTTGCCACAAAATACCTAATTCAGCCATCAATGGAACAAAAATCTTAAAGAAAACATATTCAAAGCCGTAATTTTCAACTAAGATTTTATATTTATTGTCGAACATAACAACATCAAAATTGACCATAGCAAGTTTTAGAGCATTTATCGAAATGTTTTCTGTGTTATTTTCTAGGGTTATTTCTCTTACTATAGGGGATATTTTTTCAGGTTCTAAATTTGCTATTTTAGATATTTTGAAGCCATTTTTGTAAAGTAAATTAATATTTAGCAACTTCCTTAGGCTTTCGAGAGAGTATTTTCTTATGTTAGTATCTGTTCTTTCAGGTGAAAGAAGTTTGTATCTTTTTTCCCATATTCTTATAGTATGGGCTTTAATTCCAGAAATATTTTCTAGATTTTTTATACTAAATTCACTCTTTACATTCTGCATATTCCATAACTCATTAAAAAGCAAACAAATATAAATAAAAAAGATTAAAGAAGAAAGTACGCACGAGAAGACTCGAACTTCCAAGAGATTATTCTCATTAGGCCCTCAACCTAACGCGTCTACCAATTCCGCCACGTGCGTATAAGAAGTGACTTGGCTGGGTCTCGAACCCAGGACCCTCTCCTTAAAAGGGAGATGCTCTACCAACTGAGCTACCAAGTCGATATTTTAAAATAAAAATAGCATAAAAAAGTGATTTGGCTGGGTCTCGAACCCAGGACCCTCTCCTTAAAAGGGAGATGCTCTACCAACTGAGCTACCAAATCTTTTATATTTAAGATGGCAAATATACATGCAAAAATTTATAAAAGCATCGCGTTAATGATTAAATTTACAATCAATTTATTTGATTTTGAATACTGTTTTTTTGTTAGGTTATATGGGATGTGGTAAAAGTATTCTTGGGAAAGCTTTAGCTTCTCAGGTAAACATTCCTTTTCTCGATTTAGATAAAAAAATTGAAGAATATGAAAAAAAAAACAGTACAACAAATCTTCGAATTGAATGGAGAGTTATACTTTCGTCAAATTGAAAGAAAAATTTTGTTAGAGATAATTGGTTCTTCGATTCCCAAAATTGTCTCATTAGGGGGTGGCGCACCTTGCTATTTTACAAATATGACAGATATAGTAAATTCTAGTCATCAGTCTATTTATTTTAAGGCAAGTATAGATGATCTTGTTGACAAATTATATAATAAAAATCATAAAAGACCATTAATATCACATCTTAAAAATAAGATAGATTTAAAAGAATTTATTTCAAAACATCTTTTTGAAAGATCTTTTTTTTATGAAAAAGCTCAAATAAAAATAAATGTTGATAACAAATCAATCCCAGAGATAATCGGAGAAATCTTACTCTCACTAGATTAAATATATACCTATTTGCTTTCCTTTTAAATTGACTTTGACAGTTTCATTAACTGATGTAGAGAGAGAAATTCCTTTGAAATCAGCCTTAACTGGGAATTTATTGTGTTCTCTATTTACTAAAACAGCAATTTTAATCTGTTCAACATGAACACTTAAAAGAAACTTTAGAGAATGCGAAAGAACTAAGCCAGTATTAAGAACGTCGTCAACAATTACTACACTTTTATGTTCTAAATTTTTAATGTTAAAATCAAGTGAAATTTTATTTCCAGGTCTTTTTTTATCTACCTTCAGTTTCAAGATTGTTATTTTTATTTGTGTTATTTTAGAAAGAATTTTATCAATTTCTTTAGCAAAAACACATCCGTTGTCCGCAATTCCAACAAGAAAAATTTCTTTGTTATTTATGTTAGATTCTAATATCTGGTAAGCAATCCTCTTAGTGCAGTATTGAATTTTCCTTTCATCAAAAATTAAATTTTCAGGACTTAGCATATTTTTTTCTATTTATGTTAAATATTTATCTAGACTCCTTCTTTGCTTTTTTGTAGGCCTTCCTTCACCTTTTTTTCTTGAATAATTTAGTTTGTCAATAACTTTATTTTTAGAATTGATCTCTTTTTTCATTCTGTATAAATCTACCAACTTACTTCCAACTCTTGACTTTGGAAAATTTAAAACTATAAACTTGTATGTTGTATCNTTATTTTTAATGGTAATTATATCATTAATAAGAACTTCATATGATGGTTTTATTTTTTTTTCATTTACACTTACATTTCCATTTTTACAGGCATTTGTAGCTTTATTCCTGGATCTAAAATATCTTACTGTCCATATGTAGAAGTCTATTCTCATTTTATAAATTAATATTAAATTTGTGTAAATTAATCATAAATGATCAAATTAAAAATTGAACATTCTTCTAATATGACTTTTAAATTCATATTGCTGTTTTTTTTTATTTTATTAAACATATCATGCACCCCTGATGAAGATGAAGATGAAGAACCACCGAGGGACTACCTTGAGCAGTCATTAGAAGATGATCAATTATTGGTTAAGTATTTAAAATCCCATTATTATAATTATAACGATTTTAATATTGATTATAATGAAGACAAAGAAATTATAATTGACACAATTCTTACAGATAATGAAAATTTAAGGTCTCTTTTTGATTTTGCGACTCAAACCACTGTCACTTTAGCTTCTAGTGAAGGAGAAATAATTGATCATAAATTATATCACATTGTTATTAAAGAGGGTATTAGAGCAGATGACAGACCTAGTATAGCTGATTCAGTATACCTTTCTTATAAAGGTAAATTATTAAACGGAAATGTNTTTGACAAGAAAACAAATCCTGTTTGGTTTGACACTGCTAACGTGATTAGAGGCTTCAGATATGGTTTACAATATTTTTCCCCTGGTAATTTTATTCAAAGAGAAAATGGAACAATTGATTTTAATCAATTTGGGAGAGGACTTATATTTATGCCATCTGGATTAGGATATTTTAATAGTGCCCAAACTAATATTCCCACTTATTCACCATTAATTTTTGAGGTTTCAGTATTTACTATTAATAGAGCTGATCATGATAATGATGGAGTTTTATCAATTGATGAGGACCCAAATAATGATGGTAATCCATATAATGATGATACAGACGAAGACGGTATAATTAACATGTATGACGAAGATGATGACGGGGACGGAATTCTCACTAAAGACGAATTAGATGGAGATGACCCAGATAATTTGCCAGACGATTCAAATAATGATGGAATCCCAGATTATCTTGACAAAAACACTTAATATTCAATATCCTTTTTCTTACCCAGCTTGTATGTTAGACTTACCGACCATAATTTAGGTCTTATATCAGAATAAGCTTCGATATCTATATTATTATTTCCTAAAATTTCAATTTCATTATCAGTAAAACCTCTTTCAAATCTAAAACCTAATCCAAATTTCCCAAATTCAATTCTCGAACCAATTTGCAGACCCATTGTAAAATTATTAGTATAATTTCCAAAATTTAACGATTTACTCTTAATTGAAATTATATTTTGAAAAATTGGACCAGTAAAGATTGAGATAGGGCCAAAAATGTTATATCCAATTAAAATTGGAATTTCTACTTTATTAATTTCAATTTGATCTAAAGATAAAATGTCGGATTTATTTTGACTTATTTGTAGTTCGGGTCTAATATATATGTCCACTACTTGTAGTTGGACAAACATTCCTATGTGTGCACTTGCAATTGATGCAGTTTCAATCTGATTTTTTAAAGAACTTGTACTTTTTATATCTCCAATATTATCAAAATTTACACCAATTTTTATTCCATAATTAACCTGGCTGTGCAGTTTACTATTCGAAAAATATGTGATTAGAAAAATAGAAATGATTAATAAGTAATAATCTTTCATTTTCTTGAAAGAACTTTTTCTACAGCTTTGACAATTGCATTACAATTTAAACCATACTTATCCATTAATTTAGAGGGAGGTCCAGATTCACCAAAAGTATCATGAGTAGCAATAAATTCTTGTGGGACAGGGTCATTTTTTGTTAAAACTCTAGAAACACTTTCGCCAAGCCCCCCTAAAAAATTATGCTCTTCTGCTGTTACTATGCAGCGACTTTTGTTTATTGATTTTAAAATTATCTCTTCATCAATTGGTTTTATAGTGTGTATATTGATAATTTCGGCGGAAACACCCATATTATTCAACTTTTGACCTGCTAAAATAGATTCCCAAACTAAGTGGCCTGTTGCTACAATGGTTACATCTTTTCCTTCATTTAGTATAATTCCCTTACCAATTTGAAGTTCTTGGTCTGGGTTTGTAAAATTTGGAACCTTAGGTCTTCCAAATCTTAAGTAAACTGGACCTTGATAGTCGGCAATTTTTAGTGTTGCTAATTTAGTTTGGTTATAGTCACATGTATTTATAACAGTCATCCCAGGCAACATTTTCATTAAACCAATATCTTCAAGTATTTGGTGAGTAGCTCCATCTTCCCCAAGAGTTATTCCCGCGTGGGAAGCACAAATCTTGACATTTTTTCCCGAATACACTATTGATTGTCTAATTTGGTCATATACTCGTCCAGTAGAAAAATTAGCAAAAGTACCCGTAAAAGGTATTTTACCACCAATTGTGAGTCCCGCAGCAATACCCATCATATTTGCCTCAGCAATACCAACTTGAAAAAATCTGCTTGGATTTTCTTTCTTAAATTGACTCATTTTCAAAGACCCTGTTAAATCAGCACACAGCGCAACAACATTTTTATTTTTCCTTCCGAGTTCAGTTAGACCATCCCCAAATCCAGACCTCGTATCTTTTAATTCTGTATAATTAAATCTCCTCATTTTTTTATATTAGTAGTCTCCTAGGGTTTCAGGGTTTTGAGATAAAGCAATTTGAAGTTGTTCGTCATTCGGAGCAACTCCATGCCATTCGTGTGTATNCATCATAAAATCAACCCCGTTTCCCATTTCAGTTTTTACAAGCAAGCAAATAGGTGACTTTTTTTTGGTTTCTTTCTTTGCTTCATTCAATTTTTCAATAATTGATACAAGATTATTTCCGTTTTTTATCTCTATAACTTTCCATCCAAATGCTTCAAATTTAATTCTTAAATTACCTATTGGAAGTACTTCACTTGTAGAACCATCAATTTGTTTACCGTTTAAGTCAACACATAAAATTAAGTTATCAATATTTTTTGCCGAGGCAAACATTATAGCTTCCCAATTTTGACCTTCTTGTAATTCTCCATCTCCAACCAATACATAAATAAGTTTATCATCATTGTTAAGTTTTTTAGATAATGCACTTCCAATTGCTACAGATATTCCTTGGCCTAGAGATCCTGAAGCAACCCTTACCCCGGGTAGTTTTTCGTGAGTTGTTGGATGGCCTTGTAATCTTGAATTTAGTTTCCTAAATGTATCAAGTTCACTAATAGGGAAATATCCTTTTCTAGCTAGAACACTGTAAAAAACAGGAGAAATATGACCATTTGATAAAAAAAATAAATCCTCGTTCTTACCATCCATATCAAATCTACTATTTAAATCTAAAATTTCGTTGTAAAGTGCAACAAAAAACTCAGCACACCCAAGAGATCCCCCAGGATGACCTGAATTTACAGAGTGAACCATTCTTAAGATATCTCTTCTAACTTGTTGAGTTAATTTTTCCAAATTAATAATTCTTGACATAAATTTTTCTTTGTATTGTAAATTTAATTTTTTAGATTAATTTCATTAAATCAATAAGCATCAATTTTGAAAAGATTACGAACAATTATTGTTCATTAATTTCTTTAATCATTAAGACTTTCTCTCAAAGACATGNAATTTAAGTTAATTAAAAAAGATATTAGTTCAAATGCTCGTGCAGGTGTATTAAATAGTTCATTAGGAGAAATAGAAACACCAATATTTATGCCTGTAGGGACCCAAGCATCAGTTAAGGGTATTGACCAAAAGATATTGAGGGAACAAATTAATTCTAAAATTATTTTGANTAATACTTATCATCTATATCTAAGGCCCGGTACTAAAATAATCAAAGGCGCAGGGGGAATTCATAAATTTATGAATTGGGACGGAATTATATTAACTGACTCTGGTGGATATCAAGTCTATTCCCTATCCAATACTAGAAAAATTTCAGAAGAAGGTGTTTTGTTTCAATCGCATATTGATGGAAGTAAACATTTGTTGACTCCTGAGTCAGTTATTGAAATACAAAGGGAAATTGGAGCAGATATAATAATGGCTTTTGATGAATGCCCTCCTTATCCTTCTAAATTTGAATATGTAAAGAATTCTATGAAATTAACTCATAGGTGGTTAGAAAGATGTATAAAAAAACACAAAAAATCTCCATTTTTGTATGATAAAAAGCAATATTTATTTCCAATTATTCAAGGAGGAGTTTATAATGACCTTAGGAAAGAATCAGCAGAATTTGTTTCAAGTAGATTTGCGAAAGGATATGCAATTGGGGGTTTATCTGTAGGCGAACCAAATGAAGAAATGTATAAAGTTTCAGATTTGGTTTGTTCAATTTTACCTGCTGATAAACCCAGATATTTAATGGGAGTAGGAACACCCGTCAATTTATTAGAAAATATTTCGAATGGGGTTGATATGTTTGACTGCGTAATTCCCACTAGAAATGGGAGGAATGGTATGTTATTTACTTTTGATGGAATTATTAATATTAAAAATAAAAAATGGGAGAGAGACTATTCAAAAATTGATACTGAAGATCCCAAAGGATTCGAAAATCAATACTCTAAAGCTTATATAAGACATCTTTTCATGGCAAATGAAACCCTTGGAGGTCAAATAGCTGCAATTCATAATTTAAATTTTTATAATAAATTATTAAAAATTGCTAGAGAGAAAATAATGGTAGGTGAATTTGCATCTTGGAAAAACAACATGGTAAAAAAATTAAACACAAGGAATTAAATGCTAAAAATTATAGATAGNTATATAATAAAAAAATATTTAATAACTTTTTTATTTGCTCTTTTTTTGTTCATTCCAGTAGGGATAATGGTTGATATTGCTGAAAGGATAGATAAGTTTAAAGAAAACGAGATACCATTAAAAGAGATTATTGATTATTATTTTGACTTTATGTGGTATTTTGGAAATTTACTCTTCCCAATTTTATTGTTTTTGTCAATAATATGGTTTACATCGAAACTAGCGAGCAACACTGAAATTATTTCTGTTTTGAGCTCAGGAGTTTCTTTTACAAGATTTCTTAGACCATATTTAATATCTGCATCATTAATTGCAATTGTATCCTTTTTTATTGGAATGTTTGTCGTTCCAAATGCGAGTAAAGGATTTAATGAGTTTAATTATAAATATTTAAATAAAAAATCTCAGATTAGAAATACATCGAGAGTGTTTAAACAAATTTCTAAAAATGAATTTGTTTATGTAAGCAGCTACAATCCAACAAGAAAAAGAGCTATGGATTTTACTCTTGAGTACTTTGATAATGAAAAATTAAAATTTAAAATCATGGCACAATCAATCAGATGGATTGAGTCTGACTCAGTGTTTCGCCTTTTAAATTTCAATAAGAGAATTATTGATGAAGACGAGGAAATTTTAATTAAAAAAAAATCAATGGACACTATTTTTAATTTTAATATTGAAGATCTGTCACCTCTAAAATACGAAGCTGAAACCTTAACACTGTTTGATTTGAATGAATTTATTGATTCTGAAATCAAATCGGGGTCTAAATTAATTAATCAACATTTATTAGTTAGACACAAAAGGTATAGCTTACCAATGTCTGTTTTTGTTCTTACTCTAATATCAGTATCTGTATCATCTGTGAGGAGAAGAGGAGGTATGGGTATAAATTTAGCAATTGGAATTTTAATGGGTTTTTCATTCATATTTTTTGATAAAATTTTGGTTGTCTTGGTTAATAAGTCAAACTTTTCAGCTGCAGTTGCTGCTTGGTCTCCTCTCATATTTTTTGGAGGCTTGGGATACCTTCTTATGAGACATGCAAAAAGATAGTTACAAAAGCTTAATTCATTTACATTTTTTAATTTTTTTGTGGGGTTTCACCTCAATTTTTGGTTCACTAATCGATCTTAATCCTCTTTTAATTGTTTGGTTTAGATTATCAATTGCAGCAATTTTAATCTTTATTTTTTTGTTTATTTTTCATAAGGAAGCGCTGAAATTAGGTAATTTAAGTTTATTAAATTTTATACTTGGAGGGTTGCTAATTTCAATTCACTGGTATTTATTTTTTTACTCAATAAAAATTTCTTCTATTTCATTAACTCTATCAATTTTGTCCACAGCATCCTTAATGGCTTCATTTTTAGAGCCCCTTTTTTATAAAAGACCTTTCAAGATTCATGAATTATTATTTGGTTCAGTTGCAATTGTAGGCCTTTTAATTATTTTTGGTATACAATCAGATAATTATTTTGCAATTTTTATTTCACTTGTTTGCACTTTATTATCAGTTTTGTTTTCTCTACTTAATGGATATTTGATTAAGAAACACTCATCTTTACAAATTTCTTTTTACGAAATAGTTTTTGGTTTATTTGTAATTTCATTAATTGTTTATTTATCAGATACTAAATTTCCATCACTAAAATCAATTAAGTTTTCAAACTGGATTTATATTTTTATTTTAGGGTCATTGTGTACTGCTTATGCTTTTGTTGCTTCTACCAAAATTTTAAAATTTATAACACCTTATACCATGATGATATCATTAAACCTTGAACCAATTTATGGAATCTTTTTTTCATTGATTATTTTTGGAGAAAAAGAATATATGAACACTCAATTCTATATTGGAGCTTTAATTATATTATTAAGCGTTATTGGAAATATTATGTTTAAGTTTAAAAAAATCTCTTAAAAATTATAATTTTATAATTATTTAGTTAGAAATGGAATATTTAGATTTTGAATTACCAATTAAAGAAATTCAAGAACAATTATCGAAGTGTGAGGTAATTGGAAGTGAAAGTGAAATTGATGTTACTGACACATGTGCTAAATTGGAATTGAAGTTAAAAAAAACAAAAGAAAAAATATATGGAAATTTAACACCGTGGCAAAGAGTTCAATTATCAAGACACCCCGCACGACCATACACCTTAGATTACATAAAGGCCATTTGTGGAAATTCATTTTTGGAACTTCATGGCGATAGAAATATCAAGGATGATAAAGCCATGATTGCTGGTTTGGGAAAGGTGAAATATCAAACTTTTATGTTTGTCGGAACTCAAAAAGGTTACAATACTGTTACAAGAAAATATAGAAATTTTGGAATGGCTAACCCAGAAGGATATAGGAAAGCTTTGAGAGTAATGAAATCAGCAGAAAAGTTTAATATTCCCATTGTCTGTTTAATTGACACACCAGGAGCTTACCCAGGACAAGAGGCTGAGGAAAGAGGTCAAGGAGAGGCAATAGCTAGAAATATTTTTAATATGCTTTCAATCAAAGTTCCAATAATAACAATAATTATTGGAGAGGGGGCTTCTGGAGGTGCTCTAGGGATAGGAATTGGGGACAGAATATTGATGTTAGAAAATACTTGGTATTCTGTTATATCCCCGGAATCATGTTCATCTATATTGTGGAGAAGTTGGGAATACAAAGAAAAAGCAGCTGAATCTTTAAAACTTACTGCTCAGGATATGAAAAGATCTAAATTAATTGATAAGATAATCAAAGAGCCTCTTGGAGGAGCACATCAAAACAGAGAAAAAATATTTGAAATTGTTGGAAATGAAATAACCAAATCATTTTTGGAACTTGAAAAGCTATCAACAACCGATTTGATAAATTCAAGGAGAAACAAATTTGAAAAAATGGGGGTTTTTAATAGTTAATAAATATATTTATACGTATTAACAATTTTAGAGTAATTATAAACACATAATGTTCACTCTTTTGTAGTACTTTAAAATTTTAAATAAAAAATTAATCATTCTTTTTTTTACATTTATGTGTGGAAAAAAGCGAAAAAATTTTATCATCTGAAACCTTCAATAAAAGAATTTTTAATTTAGATACAGGAAGAATTCCTCCACAGGCTTTAGACTTAGAAGAAGCAGTGCTTGGTGCAATGCTAATCGATAAAAAAGGAGTAGATGAAGTAATTGACATACTTCAAAAAGATGCATTTTACAAAGAATCTCACAAGAATATATTCGAAGCAATATATAGTTTATTCCAATCTTCCGAGCCTGTTGATCTTCTCACGGTCTCAACTAAACTCAGAAAAATGGGCGTTTTGGAAAAAGTTGGTGGTGACTTCTATTTAGTTCAATTGTCAAAAAAAGTTTCTACCTCCGCTAATATTGAATTTCATGCAAGAATTATACTTCAAAAATTTATTCAAAGATCCTTAATTAGAATATCAAATGAAATAATAGAAAATTCTTTTAATGAATCAGTAGATGTTTTTGATTTATTAGATGAGGCTGAATCTAAATTATATGAGATTACACAAGGAAATATTAAAAGATCTTCTGAAACAGCTCAGAGTCTAGTTATTCAGGCAAAAAAGCGAATTGAAGATATTTCAAATAAAGATGGATTGAGTGGAGTAGCAACTGGGTTTGATAAACTTGATTTACTTACTTCGGGTTGGCAACCAAGTGATCTTATTGTCATAGCCGCAAGACCAGGAATGGGTAAAACTGCTCTAACATTGTCAATGGCAAGAAATATTGCTGTTTTAAAAAAAACCCCAGTGGCCTTCTTTTCATTAGAAATGTCCTCAGTGCAACTAATTACAAGATTAATTTCTGCTGAAACTGGACTAACATCTGAAAAATTAAGAACTGGAAAGCTTGAAAGCCATGAATGGGAACAACTAAATGTTAAAGTTGGTGACTTAGAAAAGGCTCCGCTTTATATAGATGATACCCCCTCCTTATCCATTTTTGATCTTAGGGCAAAAGCAAGAAGACTGTCTTCTAAACATGGAATACAATTAATTATTGTAGACTATTTGCAGCTAATGACATCTGGTACAACCAGCAAGACAGGAAATAGAGAACAGGAAATATCGTCAATTTCAAGAAATTTAAAATCTTTAGCTAAAGAACTAAATGTTCCCGTAATCGCTCTTTCTCAACTATCTAGAGCTGTAGAAACTAGGGGAGGTACTAAAAGACCAATACTCTCAGATTTAAGGGATTCAGGTGCCATTGAACAAGACGCAGATATTGTTTCATTCATTTATAGACCAGAATATTATGGTATTGATGAGTGGGATGATGACGACAGATCATCATCTGAAGGACAAGCAGAATTTATAGTAGCAAAACACAGAAATGGTGGATTGGACACAATAAGGCTTAAATTTACTCCTCAACTAGGGAAATTTGAAAATTTAAGCGACATAGACTCATCATTTGAGTATCTTTCAAAGATAAATCAGGTAAAAAAAAGAAGAGACCCTGCAGAAGGAGGTTATGAGGACAAAGATGAAATAACACCTTTTTAAGCAATTTATTTTACTTTATTTACAATTTTGCTAAAAGTGTCAGGATGATTCATAGCGATGTCTGCTAAAACTTTTCTATCTAGGCTAACTTTTTTAGACTTTAAATTCGAAATTAAATTACCATAAGTCATTCCATGCAATCTTGCAGCAGCATTTAATCTAATTATCCATAATAGTCTAAAATTTCTTTTTTTATTTTTCCTGTCTCTGTATGAATATAAAAGTCCCTTTTCAACAGCATTTTTAGCCACTTTCCAAACATTTTTTCTTCTACCATAGAAGCCTTTAGCTTGTTTAAGGATTTTTTTTCTTCTATTTCTAGAGGCAACTGAATTTTGTGATCTTGGCATTTTGTATTATTTATATTAAAAAAATTACTTTAACCTTAACTGTTTTTCTATGTTCTTCATGTCACTTTTGTCAACAAGGCTAGAATGAGTAAGTTTCAGCTTCCTTTTTTTTGACTTCTTTGTCAAGATATGATTTTTAAATGCATGTTTTCTTTTTATTTTACCAGTGCCAGTTAATTTGAATCTTTTCTTCGCACTAGATTTGGTTTTCATTTTTGGCATAACATTAATTTAAAATAGTTTAATTTTTTTTTGGATTAATAAACATAATCATTCTCTTACCATCCAATTTTGGCAACTGCTCTACTTTTCCAAACTCTTCTAGGTCTTGCGCTAATCGTAATAAAAGAATTTGTCCTTGTTCTTTGAAAATAATTGACCTCCCCTTAAAGAAAACGAAAGCCTTTAGTTTTGCACCATCTTTTAAAAATTTTTCAGCATGCTTTTTTTTGAACAAATAATCATGTTCGTCTGTTTGTGGTCCAAATCTAATTTCTTTAATAACAACTTTCGTTGTTTTAGATTTCATAGCTTTATCTCTTTTTTTTTGTTCGTATAGAAATTTTTTATATTCCAAAATCTTACATACAGGTGGAATAGCTTTTCCGGAAATTTCAACTAAATCTAAATCTAAGTTACTCGCCATTTGAAGTGCTTTTTGTTTACTGTATACACCTGTTTCAATATTATCACCAACCAATCTAACTTCTTTAGCCAGAATTTTTTCATTGATAAGATGCGGGTTTTCTTTTATTATCCTACCAGGTCTATTTGATCTTCTTCTTCGAATTGCTATGATAAATAATTTAAATTAAACTTCAAATGAATAACTATTCTTTATCTCAATTGATAACTTTTGAATAAAAGTTTCAATTGTTAAGGATCCCAAATCTCCATCACTTATGTGTCTCACAGATACTACGTCGTCTTTCATTTCTTTTTCACCAATTATCAACATATAGGGGTATTTTTTTAACTGAGCGTCTCTAATTTTTTTCCCTATAGTCTCATTTCTGTTATCAATTAGTGCGCGAATTTCGTTAATTTTCATCTCATTTAAAACTTTTTCAGCGTATTTTTCATACTTTTCGGAAAGTGTTAAAATGATTAATTGATTTGGGACTAACCATAATGGAAGCTTACCACTAGTATGTTCAAGCAAAATAGCAATAAACCTTTCTAAACTTCCAAATGGTGCTCTATGAATCATAACGGGGCGTAAAAAAGTGTTATCTTTTGTTTTATACTTTAAGTCAAATCTTTCGGGTAAATTATAATCTACCTGTATCGTTCCAAGTTGCCATTTTCTCCCTAAAGCATCTTTTACCATAAAATCTAATTTAGGTCCATAAAATGCTGCTTCTCCGTATTCAATTTTGTAATCTAAATTTTTTAAATCTGCAGCTTTTAAAATAGCTTTTTCCGCTAAATTCCAATTTCTTTCGGAACCTATATACTTATCTGGTGTCTTTGGATCTCTTAAAGAAACTTGAACTATAAAATCATTAAAACTTACAGCTTTAAATACAAAAGCAACTAAATCAATTACTTTCACAAATTCTTCTTTTAATTGCTCGGGGGTACAGAAAATATGTGCATCATCTTGGGTGAATCCTCTTACTCTAGTTAATCCGTGCAGCTCCCCGCTTTGCTCATATCTATAAACAGTTCCAAATTCTGCATATCTTTTTGGAAGATCTTTATAGCTCCAACTTTGCGAATTATAAATTTCACAGTGATGTGGACAATTCATTGGCTTTAAAAGAAAAGTTTCTTTTTTTCCGGGAGTTTCAATTGGTTGAAAGCTGTCTAAACCATATTTTTCGTAGTGCCCAGAAGTTTCATATAATTCCTTTTTTCCTATGTGGGGAGATTCGACTAATTCATATCCAACTTTATCTTGAGCCCTTTTTAAAAAATTCTCTAATCTGTTTTTTAAATCAGCCCCTTTGGGAAGCCATAGTGGTAAACCTAGACCGACCTTAGTGCTAAAGGTAAATAAATTTAATTCTTTACCAATTTTTCTATGATCTCTCTTATTAGCTTCCTCAATTAAAGAAATATGTTCTTTTAAAAGTTTTTGCTTTGGAAATGAGATGCCGTAAATTCTAGTTAATTGCTTATTATTTTCGTCTCCCTTCCAGTATGCACCAGCTACATTTGTTAATTTTACAGCTTTTATTAATCCAGTATGAGGAATATGGCCACCTTTACAAAGGTCACTAAAGTCTGAGTGATCACAAAATGTAATTTTTCCATCATTTAGGTTTTCAATTAATTCCAATTTGTATGGATTTTTCTCTTTTTTGTAATATTTTGTTGCCTCTAATTTTGATATAATTTTCATTTTAAAATCACTTTTTTGTGAAGCAAAAAACATGAATTTTTTTTCTATTCTTGGAAAATCATTTTCAGATATATTTTTGTCGCCTAAATCAAAATCATAATAAAAACCACTTTCTATTGAAGGCCCGATAGTAAGTTTAGCCTTTGGATAAAGACTCAATATAGTTTGAGCTAGAACATGAGCTGAAGAATGCCAAAATGCTGATTTTCCTTCCTCATCATTCCATGTATAAAAGTATAATCTACCACTTTTAGAAATTTTAGTTGATAATTCAATTATTGAGCCATTAAAGTTTGCAGACAAGACGTTTCTAGCTAAACCTTCACTGATATCTTTTGCGATATTAAAAGCAGAGATTCCTTTTTCGTACTGTTTAGTAGAACCATCTTTTAGAATTATTTCAATCATATTTCTAAAAATTTTAACTTAAAATTTTTATTTGTAAATATATATTAATCTTTCTTTATTTTTCCAAATAGTGATTTTACTAATTCGTTTATACCCAAAAAGCCAATTATGATAGTGGTTGATGAAAGGAAAATTCCAAACAATAAAACTGGTAAAAAAAGAACGTTTTCCTGATTATTAAAAGCTTGCATAATTATGACCGGAGACACAAAACATAAAATCATAAAGTAAAAAATTTTCCTTAATGACTTCTTGAAAAGATTAGTATTCATTTTAATCTTTGATTTTCTACAACACTTCGTACACTTCCATGCTTTTGAAATAATTCCAAAGCCTGATTATCTGATATACTCAGTGTTTCACTAATTATCCTTATTGCTCTTTCTTTAAGTTTATTATTATTTGTTTGCATATCAATCATTTTATTTCCTTTAATATGACCTAGTTTGACCATTGTTGAGGTTGTTATCATATTCAAAATCATTTTTTGAGCGGTACCAGCTTTCATTCTTGTGCTACCAGTAATAAATTCTGGGCCAACTACAACCTCAATTGGAAACTTTGAAAATTTTGATAAGGGTGTATTGTGATTGCAAGAAATGGACCCAGTTATAATATCTTTATGAAAGCATGATTTTATCCCTTCAACCACATACGGGGTAGTGCCAGACGCAGCAATTCCAATTACGAAATCTTTTTTATTTATTTTTCTACTGCAAAGGTCTTCCCAAGCCTGAGTCGTCGAATCTTCAGCATGTTCGACACTTTGGAATAGAGCATTAGTCCCCCCAGCTATTACTCCAGTAACTTTCCAATTAGGTGTACCGAACGTAGGTGGGCATTCAGTTGCATCTAAAACACCCAACCTACCGCTAGTTCCTGCACCAAGATAAAACAATCTACCACCAGATGAAAGTTTTTCAACTAATGCATCTACAAGTTTAGATATTAAAGGAAGAACTTTTTGAATTGCAGAACAAATTTTTTTGTCTTCACTATGAATTGAATTAATCAATTCGGTTGTAGAAAGATTTTCTAAATTATTATATAATGAATCTTGTTCTGTAACTTTTATTATCGACATATTTGTTAATTGATTAAGGTTTATTTTTTGTTTAAAAAATCTAACTTCTGATCCAAATCGTCTTTAACTAGGTTTAAAAAATCTTGAGTATTTAAATAATGATTTGAATTTAAATTTTCCCTATGGACTAATAAGGCTAAATCCTTTGTCATAAAACCTTTTTCAACAACTCTTACACAAACTTCTTCTAACAAAAGAGAAAACTTTTTAAGTTTTGAATTCTTATCTAATTTTGCCCTATGTGCAAGTCCACGGGACCATGCAAAAATTGAAGCTATAGGATTAGTTGAAGTTGGATTTCCTTTTTGATGTTCTCTGTAGTGTCTAGTAACTGTTCCATGAGCGGCCTCTGCTTCAAGTGTATTTCCATCAGGAGTTACTAGTGTTGACGTCATCAATCCTAAAGATCCAAATCCTTGCGCAACAGTATCTGACTGAACATCACCATCGTAGTTTTTGCAGGCCCAAACAAAACCACCTTCCCATTTCATTGCTGCTGCTACCATGTCGTCAATGAGTCTGTGTTCATAAAAAATCCCAACTTTTCTAAACTTTTCTTTAAATTCATTTTCGTAGACATCATGAAAAATATCCTTAAATCTACCATCATATGCTTTTAAAATTGTGTTTTTTGTTGACAAGTACAATGGCCATTTTTTTGAAATGGCTTGATTCATACAAGATCTTGCAAAACCATAAATTGATGAATCAATATTGTACATAGCCATAGCAACTCCATCTTCCTTAAAGTTATATACTTCCCATGTTAATGGTTCTTCTCCATTCTCAGGTGTGAAAGTCATAGTCAAAGTTCCCTTACCATGGGTAACAATATCAGTAGCTTTGTATTGATCTCCAAATGCGTGTCTTCCTATGCAGATTGGTTTATTCCACCCTTGAACATATTTTGGTATATTTTTCATTATAATAGGTTCCCTAAAGACAGTTCCACCTACAATGTTTCTAATTGTTCCATTTGGAGAACGCCACATTTTTTTCAATGTGTATTCTTGAACTCTTTGTTCATCAGGTGTAATTGTAGCACACTTTATACCTACATTAAATTTCTTGATTGCTTCCGCAGCCTTAACCGTTACTAAATCATTAGTAAAATCTCTATTTTTTATTCCTAAATCAAAATATTTTATTTCAATATCTAAGTAAGGAAGAATTAATTTTTCTTTTATGAATTTCCAGATGACTCTTGTCATTTCATCTCCATCCATTTCTACTACAGGATTTTTGACTCCGATTTTTTTAACCATTTTTTAATATAAATATTAAAAAAAGCCGCTTGAGCGACTTTTTTTAAAATTGACGTTCTTTAATCTTAGCTTTTTTTCCTCTTAATTTTCTAAAATAAAAAATTCTAGATTTTCTAACTTTCCCTTTTTTATTAACCTCAATCTTTTGAAGAGTAGGCATATTTAAGGGAAATATCCTTTCAACTCCATAGGTTCCAGACATTTTTCTAATAGTGAATGTTTTGTTTAGGCCTTGACCTTTAACTTGAATTACTACACCTTTAAAAAACTGAACCCTTACCTTTTCCCCTTCACGTATTTCGTAGTAGGCAGTTATTGTGTCACCTGCATTGAATGTGGGAAAATTTTTGTTCTCAACAAGCTCTTCTTGTATGCTTTTTATTATCGCATTCATATTAAATGATAAACATTGCAAAAGTACAATTATTTTTTTGTCAAAACAATATTATACAACCAATATAGCTTTATTAAACTCTATTTTATAGCATTCCTGGGCGGTATTTCTTTGTCCTTTCCAAGGATTTTTTATCTCTCCACCTTTCAATTTCTTTAATGTTACCAGATACTAAAATTTTCGGAACTTTTAATCCTTCATAATTTTCTGGACGAGTATAAATGGGTTCAGATAATCTGTTGTCCTGAAAACTGTCTGTTAATGCTGATGACTCATCTCCTAAAACTCCTGGTATAAGTCTTATAATTGAATCACAAAAAACAGCTGCTGCTAACTCTCCTCCAGATAACACGTAATCACCAATAGAAATTTCATCTGTAACTAAATGTTCTCTTATTCTTTGATCAATACCTTTGTAATGCCCACAAATTAATATTATGTTTTCTGACAAAGAAAATTTATTGCTTGTACTTTGTTCGAGTTTCTCACCATCGGGCGTTAAATAGATAATATTTGTGTAATTTCTCTCTTCTTTTAATTTTTTTATGCAATCATAAATTGGTTGTATCATAAGAACCATTCCGCTTCCACCCCCATATTGGTAGTCGTCAACTTTTTTTTGTTTATTATTCGAATGGTCTCTGATATTATGATAATTGATAGATATTAGGTCTTTTATTAGAGCCTTTTTGATAATTGAATATTCTAGGGAGCTTTTAATTATCTCAGGGAATAGTGAAAGTATATCAATTCTCATAATTAGGTATAAATTAAAATCTTAATCGAATTTTTTCTCCATTAGGATTTATATATGTAATCCATCTTACACTATTGGGGTTAATTTGTAAAATTTGATCAACGGCATCAATTACATTACCATTAATATCTATTAAAATTGAATTGTTTTCAATTTGACCTTCTAAAAATTCTCCTGAATCTACAATTCTTAATCCACTTTTAATTTTTAAATCTTCTTTTTCCTTATTTGTTAAATTAGAAAGAGTCATATTTAAAAACTCTACAGTTTTTGTTTTTTCTAATTTTACTTTTAAATATTTTTTAATATCATTTCTAAAAAACCCAAGTGTTACTCTATCGCCAGGCCTTTTGCTTTCGAGATATCCTGTCAAATCTGAAAACTTTTTAATTTTGATATCATCTACAGAAATTAAAATATCACCTTCTTTAATTCCGGCATTAAAAGCTCCCATATTTTCTAATACTTTGCTAATATAAAAGCCCTCTGATTGTTTAATCTTATTTTCTTTTATGAATTTTTCAAATTCTGGGGAAATAGCAAATCCCTGGACACCCAACATGCCTTTTTGATTTGTTCCAAACTCGATTATATCCTCGAAAACTTTTCTTGCTATATTGCTTGGTACAGCAAAAGAGTAACCTTCAAAACCTCCTGAAATGGTTGTAATTGCTGTATTAATTCCGATTAGTTCACCATTTAAATTAACCAATGCACCGCCACTATTACCTTGGTTTACAGCTGCGTCGGTTTGAATAAAAGACTGATTCCTTCTATCAAGTTTATTTAAATCTCTAGATTTGGCGCTAATTATTCCAGCAGTAACTGTAGAATTTAAGTTGAATGGATTTCCTATAGCAAGAACCCATTCACCAATTTTTGTATTATCTGAATCTGCAAAATAAAGATAGGGAAGAACCTTTTTTGTTTCAATTTTTAGTACTGCAATGTCTGTATATGGATCGGTACCCACAAGTTTTGCTTGGTATCTTATATTCTCATTAGTTGTAACTTCAATTCTAGTTGCATCCTCAATAACGTGATTGTTAGTTATAATAAAACCATCAGGTGATACAATTACTCCAGAACCAGTCCCAATTCTATTTTGGGGGCTTTTGTTTCTTCCATAAAAATAATCCAAATAAGAAAAATCATCTGAAACAGTTGAAGTGTTTTTTACATGAACAACAGCATTTATACTTTTTTCAGCAGCTTCAACGAAATTAACAGGTTGGTTAGATACCTTATTTAGTTGTGAAATAAGATTAACGGGACGATGTTTAAATTCATTTAAAACAGTGTTTGTTTTTTTTTCATTTTTACACGAAAAAAAAGCTAGAAGGATAAACCAAAATTTTAAGCAAGTTTTCATCAATTTTTTTTTTTTTACAAATTTTATAAATAATAACTTCGTATTAAATTTACAATTTTTCATTTAACTCCATTTTAACAATAAAAATATTAAATGTCAAAGAAAATAAGATTTGAAAAATATGAATCAGGAGGAAATGATTTTGTCTTGATAGATGATAGAAAAAATATTTATAATTTAACTACTAATACAATAAAAAAAATCTGTAACAGAAATTTTGGAGTTGGATCTGATGGTTTAATTGTTTTAAAAAAATCTTCAGTTGCGGATATTAAAATGTTTTACTTTAATTCGGATGGCCAACCTAGTTCATTATGCGGCAATGGAACTAGATGTCTTTTTACGTTTTCTTTAAGTTTAGGCATTGTTGAAAAAATTGCAAAAATTGAAACCTCTGAAGGAATTTACACGGCAACAATTTCAAATAGAAATTTGGTGTCTTTAAAAATGAAAAATATTGATGATGTTATTTTATTTAACAACAAGGCATATTTAGATTCTGGTTCACCACACCATGTAGAAATGATAAAAGATTTAAATAAAATATCTGTAACCAAAATGGGCTCTTCAATTCGTTTTTCAAGTAGATACTCTCCTAATGGTACTAATGTTAACTTTTTCAATAAAATAAGTGACAAAAAATTTGAAGTCAGAACCTATGAGCGTGGGGTTGAAGACGAAACCCTCTCATGTGGAACAGGTGCTACTGCTGTTGCAATTGCTGCGCATGCGATGGGTTTAACAACTCAAAATGAAATAATTATTCGAACTAAAGGTGGTGAATTATTTATTTCGTTTGAAGCCAGTGATGTAGGGTACAAAAATATTTATCTGGAAGGACCTACAAATTTTGTATTTAAAGGTGAGTACTAGTGGGGATAAATAAAATTAATCTTCGAGCACTTGAATTAGATGATCTAGAATTTTTGTTTAAAATTGAGAACGATAGTAAGTTTCAGAAAATATCATCTACAATATTACCATTTTCAAAACACTATCTTGAAAAATATATTATGGAATCGAACCTTGATATTTTTTTAGAAAAACAGTTTCGTTTTGTTATAAGTATTGAAAATAACAATCCTATTGGATTGATAGACTTATTTGACTTTGATCCTATAAATCACCGTGCAGGTATTGGTATAGTTATAATTAATACTCATAGAAAAAAAGGTTATGCTTTAGAATCAGTTAAATTAATTGAAGATATTTCAAAAAAAGATTTACAAATTCATCAATTATATGTGAGCGTCGGAGTAGATAATAAAAGTAGTTTGAATTTGTTTAAAAAACTAGGTTATTTAGAGATTGGAGTGAAGAAGGATTGGAATTATGTTAATGGTCAATACATAGATGAATTATTATTTCAGAAGATTTTGAGCAATGAGTAATAAAACAAAATTTGTCTTTTTAGCTTTTTTTTCAATATCTGCAATTATTATTTTTTATTGGCTTTTTTTCTCAATCAATATTTCGGTTGAAAATAAAAGATTAGAATTTTATATTAAAAAAAACACTTCTTTCAGTCAATTTTTAGAAGACATAAGCCCTTATCTTAAGTCTAAACTAAGTTTTAAGCTAGCATCTAAGTTCAAAAAATTTGATAAAAATATAAAACCTGGAAGATATGTAATTGAAAAATCAATGAATAACAATCAACTGATAAACAATTTAAGAGTTGACAATATTCCAATTAAACTTACTTTTAACAACTTAGAGAGGATTGAAAATTTAGCATCAGTTATATCAAAACAGTTAGAAATAGACAGCTTAAATTTGATTAATCAACTATTAAATAAGGAATTTCTGATGCAAAATGGTTTCAATACCAATAATGCCCTCTCAATGTACATTCCAAACTCATATGAGTTGTTTTGGAATGTAAGTGCTGAAAATTTTCAAAGAAGAATGTATATGGAATACCTAAAATTTTGGAATAAGAAAAGACTTTCTAGGGCTAAAGAAATCAGCTTAACACCAATACAAGTAAGTGTCTTAGCTTCAATAGTTAATAAAGAGTCCTCAATTAAAGAAGAAAGACCAATTATTGCAGGAGTATATATGAATCGAATTAATAAAAAAATTAAATTACAAGCGGACCCTTCTGTAATTTATTCAATAAAGGAAAAAGATAAAAATTTTAAAAGGATTATTAAAAGAGTTTTTTTTAAAGATCTGGATGTAGATTCGAAATATAATACATATAGATATTTTGGTTTACCACCAGGTCCGATTTGTATGCCGGATATTTCTTCAATAGATGCAGTTTTAAATTACAGCAAACATGATTATTTATTTTTTGTTGCGAATCCAAATAAGCCAGGGTACCATTCTTTTTCAAAAAGTTTAAGAGATCATAATAATCACAGGAGAGTATATTTAAATTGGTTAAGAAAAAAATAATAATGTGATATTGTTATTTAGCATCTATCAAAAAAACTGTTGGTTTCTTATTTAAATTAATCTCCTCTTTTTTCCATTCAACAATTGATAAGCTAATAATTTTTTCGTCTTTGGAGTTCAAGCATGACGCTATTGAAAGTTGAGTATTCTGAGATAGAACTTTTTTTGTTAAATCTAACAGTTGATTATTTCTGTAAGGTGTTTCAATAAAAATTTGAGTTTCATCATTTTTTTTAGATTTTTTCTCTAAAAGTTTTAACTTTTTAATTCTTTCTTTTGAATTTATTGGTAGATAACCATTAAAAGTAAATCTTTGCCCTTTCATTCCAGACGAGATTAATGCTAAAAGAATTGAAGATGGACCAACTAAAGGTTTGACATTAATTTTTAAAACATGTGCTGTGTTTATAATAGATGCACCAGGATCTGCTATAACAGGATTTCCTGAATCTGACATTAGCCCCATGTTTTGCCCCTTTATTAATGGTTTTAAATATTTTTCATTATTGATATCGTTTTTATTTTTTTTTATTTGAAAAAAAATTAAATCATCTTGATTTTTTGTTGGTAAAATTTTTTTTATAAATCTTCTTGATTTTTTTTCACTTTCTACGATGAAGTAATTTAATTCATCTATAATTCTAAGATTATATTTAGATATATTTTCTAAACTATCATTACTTCCAATAAAATTTGGTATTATATAAAGTGTTGGTTTTTTTATTTCCAATTATTTAATACTCTTTTACAACCCTGATAGATTTTATCATAAACTATCTCAAACCCTTTATCATCACCATAATAAGGATCCTCAATCTCAAATGGATCATTTAAAAGTTGAATTATGGAATTCGCTTTATGATATGAGAAAAGTTCTCTAACATCATGAAAGTTTTCTTTGTCCATTACAAAAATATAATCAAAATTATTGAAATCTTTTGTTCTAATCTGCCTTGCTTTTTGCATGCTAATATCAATTCCATTTTTTTGTGCGATATTAACACTTCTTTTATCAGGCGGGTAACCAGCGTGATAACTTGCCACACCAGCAGAATCTACTTTAATTTTAAAATTTTTAGACATATTCTCAAAAACACCTTGAGCGAGTGGTGACCGGCAAATATTCCCTAGACAAACCATAAGAACATTTCCAGGTTTATGCATGTCAAAGGGTTAATTTCTTATTTAAATCTTCAACATATTTTCTAAATTGCTTATCTGTGAAAGATAAATTGTCTACCGTTTTACAAGCATGTAGAACAGTAGCATGGTCTCTTTTACCGATTTGACTCCCTATACTTGCCAAAGAGGCTTTAGTAAATTTTTTTGCAAAATACATAGCTAGTTGCCTTGCTTGTACAATGTGTCTCTTCCTCGTTTTTGACTGAAGTGTTTGCACATCCATTTGGAAATATTCCGAAACTACTTTCTGAATGTAATCAATACTAACCTCTCTTTTTGTATTTTTAACAAATTTTTCTACAATCTCTTTTGCTAATTCAATTGTCACTTCAAGTTTGTTAAATGAAGATTGAGCTATTAGAGAAATAATGGCACCTTCTAATTCTCGAATGTTACTTTTTATGTTTTTTGCGATGTAATCAACAATTTCATCTTCTATAACTACACCATCTCTGTACAACTTATTTTTAAGAATTGAAAATCTTGTCTCATAATTTGGTTGCTGCAATTCGGCTGACAATCCCCATTTAAATCTTGATAGAAGTCTCTGTTCTACGTCTTGCATATCTACAGGAGCTTTGTCAGATGTAATAATCACTTGCTTACCATTCTGATGAAGATGATTAAAAATGTGAAAAAAAACATCCTGTGTTCCCGACTTACCAGACAAAAATTGAACATCATCTACAATTAATATGTCAATAATTTGGTAAAAGTGTATGAAGTCGTTCCTTGTATTTTTTTTAACAGATTCTATATATTGTTGCGTAAACTTTTCAGCGGAAATGTAAAGAACAGTTTTATCAGGAAACTTTTCTTTGATTTTTACACCTATTGCATGGGCCAAGTGAGTTTTTCCTAAACCAACATTTCCAAAAATTAATAATGGATTGAATGAGGTGCCACCTGGCTTATTTGCAACGGCAATTCCGGCAGATCTAGCCAATCTATTTGAATCACCTTCTAAAAAATTTTGAAAATTATAGTTTGGGTTTAATTGTGATTCTATGTTTAAATTCCTAATTCCAGGAATAACAAAAGGATTTTTTAGTTGACCATTTAAACTATTTAGAGGTGCATCTACTCGTTGGGATTGAAAATTTACCTGTTGATTACTTGGAATACTCTCAGTAAACGGTTTTTTATTTCCATAAGTATTTTCCATTTTAATTACATAAACTAGACGAGCCGATTCTCCCAATTCTTTTGTCAAAGCAATTTTTAAAAGTTTTATGTAATGTTCTTCTAGCCACTCATAAAAAAACTTACTTGGAACCTGAATACTTAGAGCATTGTCACATAATTTTAGGGGTTTGATTGGTTCAAACCATGTTTTATAGGCTTGTGGCTGAATGTTGTCTTTTATAAAAGATAGGCAATTATTCCATGAAGATTCAGCAGTTTTAAGCATTTAAATTACTATATAATTTTTTTTTAATAATGTTTTGGTTTTTAAATTAGGTTAATCAAATATGCTGAAAAAAAAAATAAAAAAAAACAAGTTTTGGTATTGATTTTAAATTATTTTTTTTAGAAATTAAAGATCTGTCAATTTTTACAATTTTGAAATTTCAATTTGAAACATCATCTTTAAAAGTTAGGTATTCTGAAACAGATCAAATGGGATTTGTTCACCACAGTAATTATTTAAAATATTTTGAATTGGCAAGGCTTGATTGGCTTAGTAAACTTGGTATATCCTATAAAAAAATTGAAGAGAATGGTATTTTATTCCCGGTAATTTATTCAGAAATAAAATATCTATTTCCATTAAAATTCGATGACCTTTTTTTTGTCAAAGTTGGAATAGAAGAGTTACCTGTATCAAGATTAAAATTAAACTATGAGATTGAAACTTTTGAAAACAAAAAAATTTGTCTTGGAAAAGTTCATCTTGCATTTATAAATTCAATAAATAATAAACCTGTAAGAGCACCTGATAAATTAATTTTTGTCTTCAAAAAAAATTATGAATTATAAATTTTAACTTTTTGTTCTTCGTTAATTTTTCTGAGTATTGGAGCTCTAGTACCAGAAATTAATTTTTTGTTAGTTCTAAAGATTCTTATCTCATCAAAAACTTTTTGATCTATAAATTGTTGAATTGTAAAACTTCCCCCTTCAACTAAAATTGAAGAAATTTCTTTATTGTACAAAAATTTTAATGCTTCTTTTAAAAAAATATTTTTGTTACTATTTTTCTTAATTTTCAATTTTTTATTTGTTATGTGCAAATAGTTTTTTGATTTAAAAAAGTCAGAATTTTCATCTGCACGGTTGTTTGGATCAAATATAATTTTGACAGGACTCCTGCCTTGAAAATATCGATTTGTAAGCTTCGGATTGTCATCTATTAAAGTTTGCACTCCAATAAGAATAGATTCCTCTTCTCTTCTCCATTTGTGAACTAAAACCCTATCTTTCATTTTGGTTAAATAATTTACTTTCCCCTTATTTTTAGTATTTTTTTTTGGACTTATAAAACCATCTCTAGATTCTGCCCATTTTAAAATTATATATGGTCTTTTTTTTTCATGAAAGCAAAAAAATCTTTTGTTTAATTCCATGGCTTTTTCCATACAGACTCCTACTAAAACATTAATTCCATTTTTAATAAGTTCTTTTACACCTTTTCCGTTAACATTAATATTTGGGTCAAGACAACCAATAACAACATTTTGAATCCCACTTTTAATAATTAGTTCTGTGCAAGGGGGTGTTTTGCCTTTGTGACAACATGGTTCAAGATTTACGTAAAGAGTCGATTTTTTTAATTCTTTTTTTTCTTTGACTTTTTTGATTGCAATTACTTCAGCATGATCTTCGCCGGCCTTTTTGTGCCAACCTTCTGAAATTATTTTTTGACCCCTTACTATAACGCAACCAACAAGAGGATTTGGATAAGTGTATCCTTGACTTTTGAAAGCTAAATCAAAGCACCTTTGCATAAATTTTTTATGTTTTTTATGATTTTTCAATCCTTATATTTAGCTTTAAAGCAAAGATAAATTATTAAAACATTTAATGTTTAAAATCAGACAAGTTTGTAAGAAAGATAATTTAAATCTTAGCAATGTAATACGTGCGGTTTTAACAGAAATTGGAGTTCCAAAAAAGGGAACAGCCTATTCTGACCCTGAACTTGATTTTATGTTCGAAACTTATAATAAGAAAAGATCAATTTATTACGTTGTAGAGAATAGTGGAAAAATTTATGGTGGGGCTGGAATAGCACATTTAAATCATGCTGATTATGATATTTGTGAATTGCAGAAAATGTATTTTCTTCCTTCAATAAGAGGTATAGGATTAGGTAATGTAATGATTGAAAAGTGTCTGGATTTTGCATCATATAATAAATTTAAATACTGCTATATTGAAACCTTACCATACATGAAAGCAGCACAAAAACTTTATCTCAAAAAAGGATTTTACTACATTAATGGTCCTCTTGGAAATACTGGTCATACCTCATGCAACGTATGGTTAATTAAGAAACTAAAATGAAAATAAGTGATTTTAACTCTAAGTTTCGTTCCGATTTAACTGAACTATACACAGTAGATGAAGTTTCGTCGTTATTTAGAATTGTTTTGGAAGAATTACTTTCTTTTGATACAACTCAATTTTATTTAAAACCAGATTACATATTAAATAATACTGAATTAGATAAGGTTAACAAGTTTACTAATGAATTAAAAAAGGGTAAACCTTTTCAATATGTTATTGGTGAAACGAGATTTTACAATTACAAATTTTATGTTAACGACAGTGTCCTAATCCCTAGGATTGAGACAGAAGGTTTAGTGGATTGGATTTTAAGGGAAAATAAGGATTCAAAAACAACCGTTATTGATTTTTGCTCTGGTAGTGGCTGCATTGCCATTACTATGAAAATGAAACGAAAAAAATGGAATATTTCTGCTTTAGAAATTGACAAAAAAGCAATCGATTTGGCAAAGCGTAATTCATTTAGGCACTCGGTAGAAATTAATTATATACATGCTGATATCTTTTCATGGAACAACTATGATGAAGTTGATATTATAATATCAAATCCTCCATATGTAGTTGAAAGTCAAAAAAAAAATATGAAAGTAAATGTTTTAAATTTTGAACCAGAAAAATCAATTTTTGTGTCAGATCAAAACCCTTTGATTTTTTATAAGAGGATATTTGATATTTCAAAATTAAAATTGAAAGAAGGTGGTCTTTTATATTTTGAAATAAATCCTAAATTTAAAAACGCATTAATATCCCTATCTAAGAAATACAGTTTTTCTACTTATGAATTGAAAAAAGATATTTTTAGAAGAAATAGATATTTTAAATTTCAAAAATGAACCCAGAGGAAGAGATTAAAGGTTTAAGAAATAAACTTCATAAATATAATAACTCATATTACAACAATGATGTTAGTTTGGTTTCTGACTTTGAATTTGATATGCTTTTGAAAAAACTAGAGGAATTAGAAAAAAAATACCCTCAATTTTATGATTTCAATTCACCCACAGTTAGAGTAGGAGGAGAGGTTACTAAAAAATTTCAAAGTTTCAATCATAACTTCCCAATGTATTCTCTAGCAAACACATATTCAAAAGATGAAATAAAAGAATGGATTAAAAGAATTGAAAAAAAATGGGGTCATAAAATTAATGACTTTAATTGCGAATTAAAATTTGATGGAGCCTCTATTAACTTGTATTATGAACAGGGTAAATTGAAGAGGGCATTAACCAGGGGAGATGGCACTAAAGGCGATGATGTTACATCAAATATTAAAACAATCAAGAATATCCCTTTGGTTTTAAATGGAAACTATCCTGAAAAATTTGAGATTAGAGGGGAAGTTATTTTACCAATCCATAGCTTTAATACTTTAAATAATGAAAGAAAAGATAAAGGTCTTCCACTATTTAGAAACCCAAGAAATACTGCTTCAGGATCGTTAAAACTTCAACACAGTAAAGAAGTTGCATTAAGAAAACTAAAATGTTTTTTTTATTCAATAGTTGGAGAAAATTCAAGTCTATACCATTCAGATTTGCTTGAAAAATCAAGAGAATGGGGATTCTTTATACCAGCAAGTATGAAAAGAGTAAATTCTATAAATGAAATTTTCCATTTTATTGATTTTTGGGGTAAGAAAAAGAGTGAATTACCCTATGAAATAGATGGTATTGTCGTTAAAGTTAACTCAATTAAGGTTCAAAACGAATTAGGTTTTACCGCAAAAGTTCCAAGATGGGCCATTTCTTATAAATATAAAGCAGAAAGACAAAGCACTTTATTGTTATCGGTTAACTATCAAATTGGAAGGACTGGGGCTGTAACTCCTGTTGCTAACTTTGAGCCTATTAATCTTTCGGGTACAATTGTTAAAAGAGCTTCATTACATAACTCAGATCAGATTGAAAGACTTGGTCTTAGAATTGGTGATTATGTATATGTTGAAAAAGGAGGAGAAATCATTCCAAAAATAGTTGGAATCGATAAACATAGAAGGGGTGCCTTAGACAATCTTATAAAATTTATTGAAAACTGCCCCGAGTGTGGTTCAAAACTAGAAAAAGTTGAGGGTGAGGCACAACATTATTGTAAAGATGAAATTAATTGTAAAACTCAAATAATAGGAAAAATTCAACACTTTGTGTCTCGAAAAGCAATGAATATTGAAAGCCTTGGAAGTGAAAGAGTGATTTTATTATTTAAAAAAGGTATAATTAAAAATATTGCTGATATATATAAAATTGAAGTTGAAAAATTGACAAATTTAGAGGGTATGGCTGAAAAGTCAGCATTGAATTTAATTGAATCTATAAAAGAATCTAAAAAACAACCTTTCCAAAAAGTTCTTTTTTCAATAGGAATTAGACACGTTGGAGAAACAGTCGCGTCAAAGCTTGCAAATCACTTTGGGTCAATTGAAAACCTAATTAATTCAAGTTACCATGATTTAGTTTCGGTGGAAGAAATAGGAGAAAAAATTGTTAAAAGTATCAATCGTTATTTTAAAAATCCTCAAAATTTATTGATTATAGAAAAACTTTCGAAAGAAGGTATCAAATTTAAGATTGATGATAATAAAAATAAATCAAACATTTTAAACGGAAAGACTTTTGTCATATCTGGAACTTTCGAAAATTTATCACGAGAAGAAATCAAACAATTGGTTCTTGAAAATGGAGGAAAGTTGTCATCCGCTGTTAATTCTAAGACCAAAATAATAATAGGAGGAGAGTCGATAGGACCAACAAAAAAACAAAAGGCATATTTACTCAAAGTACCAATTATTGGTGAAAAAGAATTTTTAAAAATGTTAAATACGTAACATACTAAGTAAGTTTTGATATGATTTATATTTTATCTTTACATGTGAATTTTTGTTTAAGAATTTTATAAGTGTTTCGAAAATTATTTCATTTAATTAAATATAAAAACGATTTTAATAGAAGAATCTCAACAAGTGTTGCTAGATCTGATTTTAAAGTCAAAAGTGTTAGAGTTGTTTTAGATAAAACTCTTCCTGTAGACGAAAATTTTTTTAAAAATCTTTTAGGTGAAATAACAGATTCAAAAATTTTATTCACTTTCATTAAGTTTTCTCATTCAACTGAAAATACTTTAGGTGAAAAATATTGCTATGATAAGAATCATATCAATTTCTTTGGAAACTTTACAGAAAAACTTTCAAAAGCTTGTAAGAGAAAAGTAGATTTACAAATTAATTTTTTTGACAATAACAATTTATATTTAAAATGGATAGCAATTAAAGGAGATTATAAATTAAGTTTTGGTTTTAAGAAAACTGATATTAGAATCAATGATGTTATTTTTGATTTCCTTCCGCTTCAAACAGATACTTTCAAAAATGAATTCAGAAAGTATATTAGAGTATTAAAAACAATATAGCTTGGATTTTTTAAAAGGCACAGGGGTTGCAATAATAACCCCATTTAAAAAGAATGGAGAAATAGATTTCAATGCGTACAAGTTGTTAATCGATTTTTACATTAATAATGGAATAAATTATTTGGTTATTCTTGGAACGACTGGAGAGTCACATAGTATTTCTTTTGAAGAAAAAGATAAAATTCTTAAAAGCGTTGTTGAATTTAATAAAGGAAGATTACCTCTTATTGTTGGTTTTGGTAATAATGATACTCAAAAACTAGTCAATGAACTTTCAAATTTCGAATTGGAAAGTTTCAGTGCAGTTTTGTCTGTATGTCCTTATTATAACAAACCTTCTCAGGTTGGTTTATATGAGCATTTTTTTCATATTTCAAAAGCTTCACCTATTCCATTAATTTTATATGATGTTCCTTCAAGGACAGGTGTATCAATTTCCAATGAAACTATTTTTAAATTATTAGAAAAATGTGACAATATTATTGGAATAAAAGATGCAACTGGTGACATAAAAAAAGGGATAGATTTAATCAAAAATACCCCAAAAAGTTTTAATGTAATTTCGGGTGATGATTTTACTGCACTTGAATTAGTTTTAAATGGAGGTTCAGGAGTAATAAGTGTTGCGGCAGGGGCTTTTCCTAGAGAATTTTCTAAAATTATAACACTAGCAAAAAAAAGAAAAAAACAAGAGGCAAAAGTTCAGTTTAAAAGGATGGAAAATATTATTAATCTTTTATTTAAAAATGGGAACCCGTCAGGAATTAAAGCTTTAATTTCAATTAGAGGTTTTTGTGAAAATATTCTGAGACTACCTTTAACTCCAGTTGATAAAGGTTTATACGAGGATATTAAAGAAAGCATTAATATATTTGATAAAAATATATTATAAGTTTTTAAACACAAATTAACCTTTTTAATTTGTTATGTAATTTAGTTAACTTTGTGCATGCATTTTTTTAATCGAATAATTTTTTTTTTGATAGGTTTATTATTGTTTTCCTGCAACAGTTATCAAAAGTTGCTTAATAGTAAAGAAAATACCCCTAAATTAAAAGCTGCTCAAAAGTATTATGATAATGGAGAATACAGAAGAGCTAACCGCTTATATGAACAAATTATACCTGCTTACAGAGGAAAACCTCAGGCTCAAAGATTAATTTATTTTTTTGCTAATACACACTATCAGCTAGGAAATTACTATTTAGCTGCATATCAGTTTGAGAGTTTTGTAAAATCATTTCCTAAAAGTGAAAAATTAGATGAAGCAAATTTTATGATTGCAAAATGTTATTATATGCTTTCACCAATTTATAGTCTAGATCAAGAAAATACTAATCAAGCAATCGAAAAATTACAAATTTTTATTGATAATTATCCCAAATCAATTTATTTATCAGAAGCAAATAATTTTATAAGAGAACTACAGGTTAAACTTGAAAAAAAAGACTTTGAAATATCAAAACAATATTATACCATTCGAGATTATAAAGCAGCGATAAGTTCTTTAGATAATTTTATTTCAAATTTTCCCGGAACTCCTTTTAGAGAAAATGCACTTTATTATAAATTCATTTCTCAGTATGAAATAGCCATTAACAGCGTACCAAATAAAAAGCTTGTAAGATTGAAAGGAGCCAAAGAAACTTATATTGCAATTTTAAGATACTATCCTGAAACACTTTTCATGGAAGATATTATAGAAAAGATTGAAGACATTAATAAACAAATAGAAGTAATTAATAAAACTAACACATAAACTTTAAAAAATGACTAAATATAGAGAATCAAATGCCCCAGCAACAACATCAACTTATAATAGAAGTGAAATTGAAAAAGGAGTAGACAATATATACGAAGCCATTTCAATTATCTCTAAAAGATCAGCTCAAATAAATATTGATATCAGAAAGGAATTACATGAGAAATTGGATGAATTTGCTACTAACAACGACAGCTTAGAGGAAATTTTTGAAAATAAAGAGCAGATTGAAGTTTCTAAATTTTACGAGAGTTTACCTAAACCCCATGCTTTAGCTATAGATGAATGGTTTAAAAATAAAATTTATCACAGGAATACCGATGAAGAAGTTTAATGTTTGCACTTCTAGGTAAAAAAATACTCCTTGGTATTTCTGGAAGTATTGCGGCTTACAAATCTCCTTTTTTAGTTAGGTTACTAATTAAAAACGGAGCAGATGTTAAAGTCGTCTTAACCCCAAGTGCATTAGATTTTGTAACTCCTACCACACTTTCAGCGCTATCCAAGAATCCGGTCAATTCATCTTTTACGGAGATAAAAGATGAAGAGGATAATCCCGAATGGAATAATCATGTGGAATTGGCTTCATGGGCAGATTTTATGGTTATAGCTCCAGCAACTTCAAATACCATATCATCGATGGCATCTGCAAGATGTGATAACTTATTACTAGCTTGTTATTTGTCAGCTAAATGTCCTGTTTTTGTAGCTCCATCTATGGACTTAGACATGTACAAGCATCCAGGTAACCAGGAAAATTTGTCTAAATTAAAAAGTTTTGGAAATATAATTTTAGAATCTGAAGCTGGAGATTTAGCCAGTGGTTTAATAGGAAAGGGTCGGATGATGGAACCCTCAAATATAATTAAATACATAATTAAAAATTTAAAAAACGAATTCCCACTCAAAGGGAAAAACATACTTATATCTGCTGGTCCTACATATGAAAAAATTGACCCAGTTAGGTTTATTGGTAATTTTTCTTCTGGGAAAATGGGCTTTTCGTTAGCTGAAGCTGCAGCTAATCTTGGCGCTAAAGTAACTTTAATATCTGGTCCATCTTCATTAAAAATTTTAAACAGCTCTATTAATCTGATAAATGTTGTTTCAGCTCATGAAATGTATAATGAAATTTTAAAGTTTTTTTTTAGTGTAGATATTTTTATATCTGCTGCTGCTGTTGCAGACTTTATACCAAAGGATTTTTATTATTCGAAAATTAAAAAAGGTCAAAAGTTAAATAAAATTTCACTTAAGGAAAATATTGATATACTTCATAATTTAGGTAAAATCAAAACAAATCAATACTTATTAGGTTTTGCTCTGGAGACAAATGATGGTTATCAAAATGCATTAGATAAATTAATTAATAAAAATTTAAATGCAATCTTTTTAAATATTTTAAATGATAAGCAAAATATTTTCAATTCAGATTATAACCAAGGAAAGTACATAACGAGAAAAAAATCAATACCGTTTGAATTAACAACAAAATTGGATCTATCCTATAAGATATTTGAACAAATAATTATTGATTTATGAGAAAATATTTATTCCTTATTTTAATTTTTAACTTGAAACTATTCAGTCAAACTGTTAATTGTAATTTTGTACTCAATTCGGACTTTGTAGATCAAACCAATCAACAAGTTTTTTCAACTTTGGAAAAGTCTATTAATGAATTCATAAACAGTAATCTTTGGAATGATAAATCTTTAGAAATACATCAAAGAGTAAAGTTTAATTTAGTTTTGAATCTAAATTCGTATGTTGGATCAAATTTTAATGGCACATTGCAGGTTCAAGTTGAAAGACCTGTCTATGAATCAACATATTTAACTCCAATATTTAATTTTTTAGACAAAGATATTTCTTTTCAGTACGACGAATATCAGCCATTATTTTATAATCCTATCAGTTTTGAATCCAATTTAATTTCAATACTAAGTTTTTATGTGTATATAGCGATGGGAATAGAAGCAGATACATTTAGGATTAATAGCGGTACTATTTTTTTTAAAGAGGCCCAAAAAATTGTTTCTCTCGCACAACAGAATAACATTAAGGGTTGGAATCAAAGTGATGGAACAAGAAACAGATTCTGGTTGGTCGATACACTATTATCAAATACTTTTAGAGAATATCGAACTGTTCAATACGAGTATCATAGAAGAGGTATGGACTTTATGACAACTGATTTAAAAAAGGCAAAAAACGGAGTTCTCTTTTCTTTAGAAAAATTCTTACCCTTATATAGACGTAGGCCAAACGCTTTTTTAATTCAAACTTTTTTTGACGCAAAATCGGACGAAATTGTTGATATTTTTTCTCAAGGCCCTCAGATTGAAATAAAACAGACTTTAAAAACATTAAATAAGATTGCTCCATACTTTGGTCCCAAATGGAAAAAAATTAGATAAAAAAAAATTAAAAAGTGATAGTCAACGTTGTTTTATTTTTAACGATATTTAAAAAAACAAAAGTGATTTGTTAAAAGAGATAACTATTTCAAACTATGCTTTAATTGATTATTTGAGGATTGATTTATCTAAAGGATTTACTACTATCACTGGTGAAACTGGTGCTGGAAAATCAATAATTTTAGGAGGTTTGTCTCTTGCATTAGGGAAAAGAGCAGAGCTAAATTTAGTTAAGGACAAAACAAAAAAATGTTTTGTTGATTTACTATTCTCATTAAAAAATCTTGAATTAAAAAATCTATTTAATTCATTGGATCTTGACTATGATACCTTAACAACGATTAGAAGAGAAATTATACCTTCTGGAAAGTCAAGAGCTTTTGTCAATGATACTCCAGTTAATTTAGAAATATTACAAAAGCTTTCGTTTGAACTTATAGATATTCACTCACAATTTCAAAACCATTTTATCATTAAAGAAGAGTATCAAATGGATATTTTAGACTTATTAGCAAAAAATAAAAATTTAATTGAGAAATACACTCTAAACTTTTCCCACTTCAAAGAAGTTAAAAATAAAATAAATAAACTAGAGTCATCAAGAATTAATATGAATCAAGAAAAAGACTACAATACCTATTTATTGAATGAAATAAACAGTATTGATTTTAGTGATTCTTTAGATTCAATGGAGAAAGCATTAAAGAAAATAAGCAATTCGGAAGAAATAAATAAGACCTTTAATCAAATTTCAAATATTTTACAAAATGAAGAAAATGGAATTAGTATAAAACTAAATGAAGTTAGAGTTTCATTAAAAAACATTACCAATTTTTCTAATGAATACAAAAGAATATTTGAAAGAATTGAGAGTATTATTATTGAATTAGATGATATAGTTAGAGATGTGAGGAATGAGAATGACATTATGGAATTCAATCCCGAAATGAGAGAGGTTTTGAGTGAAAAATTGGAAAAAATATATTCGCTTTTCAGAAAACATCAAGTAGATAAATTAGATGACTTAATTTTAATTAAGCGGAAATTAGAAAAAAAGGTTTCAGAAACTGAAAATATTGATGCTATAATTAATGAAGAAAAAAAGAAGTTAGTTGAATTAGAATTATCACTTAATGAATTATCAAAAAAAATCAGCCAACAAAGAAAAAAAGTCATACCGGTTTTAAAAAGCCAGATGAAAAAATTACTTAAAGACATGGGAATGGTAAACACTTCCTTTAAAATTGAACTATATGATTCTGATATTTTTTTAAATAAAGGAAGAGATAAGTTACTATTTAATTTCTCAGCAAATAAAGGTGGACTCCTTGGTCCTTTAAGTAAAACCGCATCTAGCGGAGAGTTGTCAAGAATTATGCTTGCGCTAAAATCTATTTTGTCAAATTATAAAAATCTTCCAACAATTATTTTTGACGAAATTGATACAGGCGTATCAGGTGAAATAGCGAACTGCATAGGACGAATTATGAAAAGCATGTCAATAAATATGCAGGTTATTTCTATTACACACTTACCACAGGTTGCTGCAAAAGCAAACAATCATTTGAAGGTTTTTAAGATAACAAGAAATGAAAAAACGTCTACAGAACTTAAAAATTTAAATATTAATGAAAGAGTGTCTGAAATTGCTGAAATGCTTTCTGGAGATGAATCTGCTGTGAGTGCTTATGACTTGGCTAAAGAATTACTTAATTAGCTTATATTTGTAAAAATAATTTATGCCATATAATCTATTAAAAAATAAAAAAGGTATAATCTTTGGTGCTTTAGATAAAAAATCAATAGCATGGAAAGTAGCTGAACTTGTAAGAGAAGAAGGTGGTGAAATAATATTAACAAATGCTCCGGTTGCTTTAAGGATGGGACAAATAAATAAATTAGGGGAGGAATTAGATTCCCCTGTAATCCCTGCAGATGCCACAGACATATTAGAATTGGAAAATCTAACGAAAAAAGCCCTTGAACATTTTAAAGGTAAATTTGATTTTGTTTTACATTCAATAGGGATGTCTCTCAATGTAAGAAAAAAAAGACATTATACAAACCAAAATCATGACTGGACCCAAAAAGGTTGGGATATTTCAGCCCTTTCATTTCATAAGTTACTTCAGGTTTTGTATGAGAAAGACGCATTAAACAAGTGGGGTAGTATTGTTGCATTAACCTATATTGCTGCCCAGAGAACTTTTCCAAACTATAATGATATGGCAGATAATAAAGCTTATCTTGAGTCGATAGCAAGAAGTTTTGGTTATTTTTTTGGGAAAAATAAAAAAGTAAGAGTAAATACAATTTCTCAGTCTCCAACTAGAACAACTGCTGGGCAGGGAGTAGAGGGATTGGAGAATTTTTTAAATTTTTCCGAAAAAACATCCCCACTTGGTAACGCATCAGCATCCGATTGTGCTCAATATGTAGTTTCACTTTTCTCTGATTATACAAGAAAAGTAACCATGCAAAACTTATTTCATGACGGAGGATTCTCTACAACTGGAGTTAGTCAAGAGATAATTGAAGATTTATAATTTAGGTGTTGCAACAACAACCATATCTTAATTCTTTACAAAAGGCTCTTACTAATAAAGGAAGAATTAAAATGTTTATCTCATTTCTATTTATATCATTTATAATCTGGTTCTTCAAAAAATTTTCAAAAGAATACCAAGAGGTAATTAAAATGAAAATCGAAATTATCGATGTTCCAAAATCATATATCATTTCTTCAATTTCAGATTCGAAACTTAATTTGAATGTAAAAGCAACTGGTTTTCAATTTCTTTACTACTATTTTTTGAATAATTCAATTAAAATAAGTTTTCAAAAAGCGTCTTACAGAAATAACATTGGATTTTTAGAAATAGCTTCCCAATTCAACACACTACAGGATCAATTATTAAGGGACACCCAAATTCTAAGTTTTTTTCCAAGCCAAATAAAAATAACTTACCAACCAGAATTTTCTAAAACTGTACCTGTGATATGTCCAAAATTCAATTTAGATGTTGGTTACTCAATAACAAATGTTAATTTGAATCCTGATAGTATAAAAGTAACAGGACCAAAAAATCTTTTAGCCAATCTTAATCATATCGATTTAAATTATAAAAATGAATTACCGATAAGGTCAAATTTTATTCGAAAAGTTCCAATATTACAAAAAAGAAAAAACTTAAATTACAATACTACTGAAGTTAGCGTTGAGTTGATTGTTGACCTTTTTTCAGAAAAAAAATTAACTATTCCAATATCTGTTTCCAATTTTCCTAAAGATAAAGTACTAAAATTATTTCCCTCCGAAGTTGAATTAGTATTTTCATCAACAATAAGTAACCTAAAAACTATAAAGTCATCAGATTTTGAAGTTGGGTTTAATTATGATAGCATTGATAAAGGAAATAAAACAGCAGAAATTAAATTATTAAATGCACCACCTATTGCTAATAATATTAGATTGAACAACAAAAATGTTTTTTTTTTAATTAGAAAATAAGATGGCTAAAGTGATTGCTTTAACAGGAGGTATAGGAAGTGGAAAAACCTATGTTGCGTCTATTTTTTGGAAGTTAGGTGGAATACCATGCTTCTACTCAGATTTTGAGGCAAAAAAAATTATGAATCGTGATAATCTGGTCAAGAATGAAATTATATCACTATTGGGTCCTAAGTCCTATGTTAATAATAAGCTAAATTCAGAATTTTTAAGAAGTGAAATTTTTAATTCTCTAATCAAATTAAAAAAAATAAATGAGTTAGTTCACAATCAAGTTAAAATTAATTTTAAAAAATGGGTTGAACTCCAAAGTTCAAAATATGTGCTAAAAGAAACCGCCATTTTATTCGAACACAATTATGATATAGATGTAGATTTATCTGTATTAGTAATAGCTCCACTAAAAATTAGGATAGAGAGAATTATTAAACGAGATAATATTTCAAAAAATAAAATTGAGAAAATAATTTCAAATCAATGGGATGATAAAAAAAAACTACACCATAGTGATTATTTTATTGAAAATCTAAATAAATCAAATACTGTAAAAAAAGTTGAGACCCTTATAAAAGTCTTTTCGATTATTTGAATTAGAACTGTATCATTAACATTGTTTTAGCAAAAAAAATTCAATATTATTATGAACTTTACATTTTAAAATTTAAATGAAAAAGAGCTATTTCTTTTTTTTAGTCTGTTTTATGATTTTATGCGTAACTGGAATAATTCTAGTACAATGGTATTTTATAAATACTACTATTCAAAATAGAAATCAAGAATTTTCACTTGCAGTCAAACAATCATTAAATTCAGTTGCGAGTGATGTCCAAGAAAATGAATTAAGGCACTACATCCAAACTTTTGAAAAATTGAAGGATTCTATTGGAAAACCTGATAGTGTACAACTAAGAAATTTTTTTCTTTTTTACGATAGTGATGATGAGTCAAATCTATCTTCTTTATTCACATTTGGGCTTGTTGAAGAAAAATTTAATATAGCCATTCCTAACGATGAAATAGGAGAAATTGAAGTTTCTAATGTAAATGACATAAAAGGATTTGAAACAACTAGAATCTTTAAGCAAGCATTCGATAGAGAAAACCAAAGAAAGATCTCAAGTGCAACCTTTCAAAAAATGGAAAGAATAAGTGCCATCGATCAAGCTACTTATTCATCGATATTCTCAAAAATGGCAAATTCTTTTCCCATTCATAAAAGAATTAATTCATTTGAAATAGCTTCATTACTCCAAAGAGAGTTCAATTCTAGAAATATTCAAACTGAATTTGAATTTGGTGTTTTTAGTAATGGGCTAGCAACTAAAATAATTTCAAAAAATTATGAAGGTTCTCTATCTGGTCATAAATACTCAATTCCAATCTTTGTTGATGAGCAAGGAAGTAGTTTATATAATTTGGTAGTAACTTTCCCAAAAAAAGAAAAATACCTTATTTCCTCAGTGATAGGGGTCGCTAGTTTATCTTTTATTTTAACTATTCTAATCATTCTTCTTTGTGCTATTTCTTTGTTTCAAATTCTAAAACAGAAAAAAATATCTGAAATTAAATCAGATTTTATAAATAACATGTCACATGAATTTAAAACACCAATTGCTACTATAAATTTGGCAATTGATGCTATTGAAAGTCAGCTAGAAATTAAGGATAGCAAAAAAAAACACCAATATCTTAAAATAATGCGTGAAGAAAATAAAAGAATGCACGACCAAGTAGAGACAATATTGACGATTTCTCAACTTGATAAAAGTAATACATTGATTGATAAAACAGATATTGACCTTCACAAAATAATTAAGGATTCCCTTGGCCACATTGCTCTATTGGTACAAAATAAAAGAGTTGAAATTAAGACTTCATTTAAATCAAAAAAAACAAAAATTTTTGGTAATAGAAATCATTTAGTTAATGTTTTTACGAATATTTTGGACAATGCAATTAAATATTCAAAAGAAAATCCTATTATTAAAATAGAAACATTAAATGATGATAAAAGCACATATGTAGAGATTGAGGATAAAGGAATAGGAATGAATGATGATACCCTAAAAATGATTTTTGAAAAATTTTTTAGAGAACAAAATGGGGATGTTCATAATATTAAAGGCCATGGTCTAGGTTTAGCTTATGTCAAGAAAATAGTTTCTCTTCATAATGGCAAAATATCGGTCGAGAGTACAGAAGGGCAGGGGACTAAATTTAAAATCCAATTTCCTCTATTTATTTAATTAATAGTAATAAGTATGAACAAGAAAAATATTTTATTAGTTGAAGATGACCCTAATTTTGGAAGTATATTAAAAGAATACTTAAAAATCAATGGTTATCAAGTCACCCTAGCGAAGAATGGAATTGAAGGTTTTGAAAAATTTAAAAAAGAAAAATTTTCATTATGTCTACTTGACGTCATGATGCCCTACAAAGACGGTTTTACGCTTGCAAAAGAGATTAGAGAGGTTGATGACTTAGTTCCACTAATTTTCTTGACTGCGAAAACTCTAAAAGAGGATGTTTTAAAAGGTTTTAAATTGGGAGCAGATGATTATTTAACGAAACCATTTGATTCTGAGGTTTTACTTGCCAAAATTAAATCTATTTTAGGAAGAAGAATGATAAAAGAAGTTACTGATACAGTTGAAACCCAATTTCAAATTGGTAATTTTAGTCTTAATACAAAACTTAGATTGTTGAATTACTTGGATCAAAAACCAATTAAATTATCTCCAAAGGAAAACCAACTTCTTAGACTTTTAGCTATTCATATTAATGACCTACTCCCGAGGGATCAAGCCCTAAGTAAAATATGGAGAGATGATAACTATTTTACATCTAGATCAATGGATGTTTACATTGCCAAACTCAGAAAATATTTAAAAAAAGATGATAGGGTTGAAATTTTAAATATTCATGGAAAGGGTTTTCGTATGGTGGTAAACTAATAATTTACTTTCTTGGGTGAAATTTATTTAGAGTTTTAGACAAATGTTTGGTATCTAAGTGAGTATATACTTCTGTTGTGGTTATATTTTCATGCCCCATCATAATTTGTATTGATCTCAAATCAGCGCCATTTTCGAGTAAATGAGTGGCGAATGAATGTCTAAAAGTATGTGGGCTTACAGTTTTTTTAATATTTGATTTATTTTGTGCTTCTTTAACTATATTAAAAATCGTTGCCCTAGTGAGTTTTTTTCCATTTCTATTCAAAAAAACTATGTCATTCGAGTTTTTTTTAACTTTTTTCAATATTCTATAATTATTAACATAGTTGCTAACTTTTGACTCGCAAATTGAGCCCAATGGCACCAATCTTTGTTTATTCCCTTTCCCTTGAATTAAAAGCAGTTTATCATCATAATGAATATCTGAGAGTTTTAAATTAATCAATTCACTTACTCTTAATCCGCTTCCATAAAGAGTTTCTAAAATAGCTGAATTTCTAATACCATGATTATTATTTAGTTCAGAATTCTTTATCAATAGTTTAATTTCTTCAATTGATAATACATCTGGCAGTTTAGTTAAAATTTTTGGTGATTCAATTAACTCCATTGGTGATGTGTTGTTATACCCTTCAAATACTAAATAATTAAAAAAACTTTTTAGGGATGACAGGTGTCTTGATTGTGATCTTGAATTTATATTTTTTGAAATTTCGTAAATAAATTCCTGCATAAATTGTTTATCACATTGTTTTAAGCTCAATTTACTGTTGTATTTGTTAATATAGCTTAAGAGATTTTTAATATCATATGAGTAACTTTTAATAGAGTTTTCAGAAAGGCCTCTCTCAATTTTTAAATAAATTAGATAGTCTTTTAATAAGTTTTCCCAAGTCCTCATAAATTAAATTTCATTCCAGTTCTTGCTATATTATATCCTCTTTCAATTATTTCTTTAGTTAATTTATTATTTGGTTTATGCAAAGGATTTGTGTGATTTAAATGAATAAAATAAACTTTTTTTTTGTGCTTTTTCTTGAGATTTTTAAATCTTTCAATAGTTTCAACCACAAATGGATGAGGAATTTCATCCATATTTCTGTGTGGTATTTCGTTGCCATTATAAAAAGTACCGTCAACAAATGCATAATCTACATTCCGTATAAAATCCTCTATTTTTTTATCCCATTTTTCCCATTTATCAATATCTGGAAGGAATAAAGCAGATTTCACTTTACCTTTAATCAAATAACCTACCGTTTCTGAAAATTCGTCTCTATGAGGTACAATTATTGGTTTTATGGATATATGTTTGCTTAGAGTCTGAATAGAATCATTTTTCAATTTATTTATTTTAATATTTTCATCCTGAATTAATTGCGACCAAGGACCGTTATTTTTTAAAAAAAGTGACATTTTGGGCATGCTGTAAACATTAATTTTTTCTGCTCCTAAAGATTCTTTCCCAAAAAATAAAAGACCAGCGTAATGTCCAATATGAGCATGCGTGATAGCAATTCCCCCTAAGTTTGCCTCTGAGGCTAAAGACTTTAGCATTTGATATTGCTTACGAATATCTGGTGAAGCATCAATCAAAAAAAATCTATTTTCAATATTATCAATTAATCCAATGGAAGTCACACTTTCAAATATTTTATTTTCCCATAGTGATTTACAACAAGATTTATCACATCCTATTTGTGGTGAACCACCATCTTGAGCAATACCTAAAATTACTAAACTTGATGAATTATTTTGAGCCTGTATTTTGTAGCATGTAAACAAAAAAAATATTAAAAGAATTTTTTTAGAAAACATTTAATAAAAAGTATTTAGTTGTTAAAAATATAATTTATGAATCATTTTAGGTAATTTTATAATATGAATATTAGCATAATAAATGGTCCAAATTTAAATCTATTAGGAGTTAGAGAAACAAATATTTATGGTTTTTCTAATTTTAAGGACTATCTAAAAACCTTAAAAGACAAATTTCCTAAAATTAATTTTGAGTATTTTCAATCAAATGTTGAAGATGAAATAATAGATAGGTTACATCAAGTAGGCTTTGAATCTGACGGTATAATTTTAAATGCTGCAGCATATACTCATACATCCGTTGGAATAGGTGATGCAGTTAAAGCAATAAAAACGAAAGTTATTGAAGTACATATTTCAAATACTTTCTCAAGAGAAGATTTCAGACATACTTCCTTTATTACTCCGCATGCAAAAGGTCTTATAACTGGTTTTGGACTTGATTCTTATTGTTTAGCTGTAAGTAGTTTTGTTATTAATAATTATAAATGAATTGTTTCATCGTAAGCATTTGCAACAGCCTCCATTATCGCTTCGCTCATTGTTGGATGTGGGTGAACTGTTTTAAGAATTTCGTGTCCTGTTGTTTCTAATTTTCTTCCTATAACAGCCTCTGTAATCATCTCTGTTACTCCGTTACCAATCATATGACATCCTAGCCATTCACCATATTTTGCATCGAATATTACTTTTACAAATCCATCGGAAGAACCACTAGCTTTCGCTTTGCCTGAAGCGGAAAATGGAAATTTACCAACCTTTATTTCAAAACCTTCATCAATTGCCTGTCTCTCAGTAAATCCAACAGAGGCAATTTCGGGATGACAATAGGTACAACCTGGAATATTATTGTAATTAATTGCTTCAACGTGCATACCAGAAATTTTTTCAACGCAAAGTATACCCTCTGCAGAAGCTACATGAGCAAGGGCTTGTCCTTTGGTTATGTCTCCAATCGCATAATAACCAGGAATGTTTGTTTCATAAAAATCATTTACTAAAATTTTGTCATTATCTATTGCTACTCCAACTTCTTCCAATCCCAAATTTTCAATGTTGCTTTTAACACCAATTGCAGATAGGACTACTTCTGAATCTAATTCAACTTCCTTTTCTCCATTTTTTATGTTTAATATTGGACTTTTACCTGAGTTGTCTATTCCAATTACCTCTGAGTTTGTCATTATATTGATTCCAATTTTTTTGAATGATTTCTCTAGTTGATAGGATACATCTTCATCTTCTAATGGAGCTATTCTATCTTGAAATTCAATTAGAGTAACATCAGTTCCCATTGTATTGTAAAAGTATGCAAATTCAATTCCTATTGCTCCGGAGCCTATGATGCTTAATTTTTTTGGTTGTTTTTTTAATGTCATGGCTTCACGATAACCGATTATTTTTTCTCCATCTATAGGTATTGATTTTATATCCCTAGATCTGGCGCCAGTAGCAATTATTATATGTTTACCCTCAATTTCTTTCTCTTGATTACTACTAATAATTTTTACTCTCTTACTTTTTCCAATTAAGCCCTCTCCTATATAGACATCTATTTTGTTTTTTTTCATAAGAAAGTCTACTCCTTTGTTCATATTTTGAGCAACATCTCGACTTCTGTTAATAACAGCATCAAAGTCTTTTTCGTAGTTTTTAACATTTATTCCATAATCTTTTGCGTGTTTTATATATTCAAATACTTGAGCTGATTTCAGAAGCGCTTTAGTTGGAATACAACCCCAATTTAAGCATATTCCACCTAAACTTTCTTTTTCAATGATTGCTGTTTTCAATCCAAGCTGTGATGCCCTAATTGCAGAAACATAACCGCCTGGACCACTTCCAATTATAATTACATCGTATTTATCCATTGTATTTTTTTTCAAATTTACGAAATCGTTTATTCATTTTTCTTTGGAATAAAATCTATACTAGCAGAATTTACACAATATCTTTGTTTTGTTTTAGTTGGGCCATCGTTAAATACATGCCCTTGGTGTCCTTCACATTTTGAGCACAAAATTTCAATTCTTAATACCCCAATTTTATAGTCTTTTTTGTATTCTATTGAATTTTCGATGCACTCATCAAATGAAGGCCATCCACATCCACTATCAAATTTAGAATTTGATTTATATAATGGATTACCACAACCTTTGCAAACATAAACCCCATCTTCAAAATGATTATTATATTTTCCTGTGTAAGGTAATTCTGTACCACCCTGTCTTAAAATATCAAATTCCTTTTTTGAGAGTTTTTTTTCCCAATATCCATCAGTTTTATTTTCTTTTCTAGAATTCAATTAATTTTCAATAAAAATTAATGCTGCTCCGTTAATACAGTGTCTTTTACCAGTGGTTTCTCTCGGACCGTCGTTAAACATATGACCTAAATGACCACCACAATTTGAACATTTTAGCTCGGTTCTTGGATATCCAATTTTATAATCTTCACCATATTCAATGTTATTTTTAATTTCTTTGTCGAAAGAAGGCCAACCAGAACCAGAGTCATATTTGTTTTCTGAGTTGTAAAGTGGGTTTTTACATCCCCTACAGGCATAGTAACCAGATTTTTCATTAAAGTTAAGTCTGCTTGAAAAAGCGGGCTCAGTATAAGACTTTCTTAGAACATTATAAGACAACTGGGGTAAAATATTTTTCCACTCTGAATCTGACATAGTAACATTATATTTTTTATGTTCAATTTTATCCTGGCAGGACAAAAAGAATGGAAAAATAGCTAAAAAAAGATATAAAATTTTCATATTCAAATTTACTTTTTTGTTATCTAAAATAGATATTTAACACATAAGAACATCACAACATATCATAATTTAAAGCTATTTTAAAAAAACTTCGTAATTTTAAAATATGCTTTCAAAAAAAAAACCTAAGAAAGGTACTAAAAAACTTATTAACGCTTGGGCTTTTTATGATTGGGCTAATTCAGTCTATTCACTGGTAATAACTACTGCAATTTTTCCTCTTTATTACGCAGCTTTATTTGTGGAAAACAATAAAATTTTATTTATGGGCTATCAAATTAAAAATACAGCTATGATAAGTTTTCTGACAGCATTTGCGTTTGTAATTATTTCACTTATTTCACCGATTTTAGCTGGTATTGCAGATTTTTTAGGAAATAAAAAACGTTTTATGCAACTTTTTGTTTTTTTAGGTTCTTTTTCTTGTATTGGACTATTTTGGTTTAATCTTGATAACATTTATACTGGACTTTTTCTCTATTTTTTAGCATTAATTGGATTCTGGGCCAGTTTAATTTTCTATAATTCTTACCTACCAGATGTAGCTTATCCTGAACAACAAGACAGGGCAAGTGCTAAAGGTTACTCATTAGGCTATATTGGAAGCGTAATTTTACTTTTGTTCAACTTATCACTAATTATGCAACCTGACTTTTACGGTATTTCAGGAAATCCAGATCAAGCAAGACTCTATGCAATGAAAATATCATTTGTATGTGTTGGTTTTTGGTGGTTATTATTTAGTCAAATATCATTTTTTTACTTGCCTAAAGGTGAAAAGAAATCTGTTGAGAAAAAAAATATTATTTTTCATGGATATAGGGAGCTTAGAAGTGTATACGATTTAATAAAAATAGACTTTTCGTTAAAACGTTTTTTATTAGCATTTTTTGTTTATTCTCTGGCACTTCAAACAATTATGCTTGTTGCTGCTTATTTTGGAGAAGAGGAAATAATTTGGTCTTCAGATCAAGAAAAAACAATAGGACTAATTGTTAGTATCTTACTAATACAGCTAATAGCCATTTTTGGTGCAATAATTGCAGCAAGAGCATCTTTAAAATATGGAAATATACCTACTTTATTTGTAGCTAATATCCTTTGGGGGCTTATCTGTATATACGCCTATTATATACAAACACCTTTTCAGTTTTATTTGGTTGCTGGATTAGTTGGAATGGTTATGGGTGGATTGCAATCAACTTCTAGAGCCACCTATTCTAAGTATTTGCCTAATACAAAAGATACTGCCTCTTACTTTAGTTTTTATGGAGTCACTGAAAAAATAGCTGTTGTTTTTGGTATGACACTTTTCGGAATGGTTGATCAAATCACTGGAAGTATGAGATCATCAGTAATATTCTTTATGCTATTTTTTTTAATTGGCGGTTTCTTAATTTTGAGTATTAATAAAAAAAAGGGGAAATTTAATAATAAACAAATGGCATAGATATTGGACATAAATATAATAGAATGATAATGTACCTTAAAAATATATAATCAGTACTATTTATTTTTCTTTTAATGACATTATGTCATTTACTTGTTATGACAAAATCAATTTTTTCAGATAGTAACGATTTTTCTTTAGACAGTGTTGGTTCTGAAGCTGAACTAATACCTCTTATGACATCTGAAGATGAGGAGGCACTTGAAAAAGAAGAATTACCTGAAGTTGTTTCTTTACTTCCAATAAAAAATACTGTTTTATTTCCAGGTGTTGTTATTCCAATTACAGTTGGTAGGGATAAATCCATACAATTAATTAAGGATGCAAACAAATCCAAAAATCCAATTGGTGTTGTGGCTCAAAAAGATAAGAAAGTAGAAGATCCTGCAATTAATGACCTTTATCAAATGGGAACGGTAGCTCAAATTCTTAGAGTTTTAAAAATGCCGGATGGGAGTACAACAATTATAATTCAAGGCAAAAAAAGATTTAAGATTGATAATTTGGTTTCTAACCTTCCTTATCTGAAGGTTAAAATAAGTTCTATTTTAGAAAACAAAAAACAAAAGAAGGAGTCAGAATTTAAACTAACTGTTGAATCCATTAAAGAAACAGCAATTAAGATAATTAACGAAAATCAAAACATTCCAAGTGAAGCTTCATTTGCAATTAAAAATATTCAAAGTGATTCATTTTTGATAAATTTTGTTTCTTCAAATATGAATCTCACTGTAAATGACAAACAAAAAATTCTAAGTTCAAAAAATATTAGTGAAAGGGCTCTGTTGTGTTTAAAATATATCAATTTAGAATACCAAGAGCTGGAATTGAAAAATGATATTCAATCTAGAGTAAGGAACGATTTAGACCAACAACAAAGGGAATACTATCTTCACCAGCAGATGAAAACGATTCAAGAGGAACTCGGTGGACATACACAAGAAGAGGAAATTGAAGAATTAAGAAAAAGAGCTTCTAAAAAACTATGGAGTGATAAAGTTCAAAGTACATTTGAAAAAGAAATTTCTAAACTTCAAAGAATGAATCCCCAAGTTGCTGAATTTTCTGTACAAAGAAACTATATTGATTTACTACTTGATCTTCCATGGAATCACTTTTCGACCGACAACTTTGATCTTAAAAGATCAGAGAAAGTTTTAAACAGGGATCATTTTGGTTTAGATGAGGTAAAAAAGAGAATAATAGAATATCTAGCTGTTCTAAAGCTAAGAAATGACATGAAATCACCAATTATTTGTCTTCATGGTCCACCTGGAGTAGGTAAAACATCATTGGGTAAATCTATCGCAGAAGCAATTGGAAGAGAATATGTGAGGGTCTCACTTGGAGGTCTGAAAGATGAATCTGAGATTAGAGGTCATCGTAAAACATACATAGGAGCTATGCCTGGTAGAATTATTCAAAATATAAAAAAAACTGGAACTTCAAACCCTGTTTTTGTTTTAGATGAAATTGATAAAGTTGGTTTTGGTTCTCAAGGAGATCCCTCTTCCGCACTTCTTGAAGTTTTAGATCCAGAGCAAAATAGTGATTTTTATGATAATTTCCTTGAGTTGGGTTATGACTTATCAAAGGTCATGTTCATTGCAACATCCAATAATATATTATCTATAAATCCGGCACTTAGAGATAGAATGGAATTTATTAACATAAGTGGTTACACTCTTGAAGAAAAAACAATAATTGCAAAAAAATATTTAGTTCCTAAACAATTAAAAGAACATGGTTTAAATAAAAAAGATTTCATCCTTTCTAAACCAATTATAGAGGTTATAATTGACAAGTATACCAGAGAATCAGGTGTAAGAGGTTTAGAAAAGCAAATTGCTAAATCAGTAAGATATGCTGCTAAATCAGTTGCAATGGATGAAAAATACTCTTTAAATCCCTCCAAGGTAAAAATTAAAGAGATCCTTGGCCCTCAATTAATTAATAGAGAAGTTTTCAAAAATAATAATAAAGCAGGAGTTGTTGTTGGGCTTGCTTGGACTTCTGCAGGTGGAGAAATTCTTTTTATTGAATCGGCCTTATCATCTGGTAAAGGTCAACTTTCAATCACAGGCAATCTTGGAAAAATAATGAAAGAATCAGCAACCATTGCTCTTGAATATATAAAGTCAAATGCAGATTTATTTGATTTAAGCAAAATAGAATTTGATAAATACAATGTTCATATCCACATTCCTGAGGGTGCTACTCCAAAAGATGGGCCAAGCGCGGGTATAACAATGTTAACTTCACTTGTTTCTCTTTTCAGTCAAAAAAAAGTAAAAAAGTATTTGTCTATGACCGGTGAGATTACATTGAGAGGCAAGGTCCTTCCGGTTGGCGGAATAAAGGAAAAAATTCTTGCTGCTAAAAGATCAAAGATTAAAGAGATTATTCTTAGTGAAGAAAATAAAAAGGATGTTGAATTAATCCCAAAGAATTATCTACAAAATTTAAATTTACACTACGTTAGCGAAATGAGAGATGTTATTAAATTGTCTGTTACAGATGAAACTGTTTCAAATCCAAAAAACATTTAATTTTTTGATTTACAGTGATTTTTTTATGATATAATTTAAATTTAAAATGAAAGGATTTTATTGTCTATGCCTAGAAATATAATTTCAGTTGATGGATTTTCATCAACAGGTAAAAGCACACTCGCAAGTAAACTTGCTGAACACTACAATTTCTATTATTTAAATTCTGGATTAATGTATAGAATTATTAGCTATTTTGCGTTAAATAATGGATGTGTAATAAAAGATAAAATCAATGAATCTAAATTGATAAATAAAATTAATAATTTAAATTTCGATTGGGTGATTGATAAAAACGGAAATAATTCCTTGTCATTTGATGGGAAAACTTTTGGTGAAAAGATGTATAGTTTTGAGATATCCAATATTGTTAGTTCTGTTGCAAAACTGGAGTCAGTTAGAAAATTTTTATTTACTCAGCAAAAAAATCTTGCACTACAAAAATCAATTGTTGTTGAAGGAAGAGATATTGGGACTGTTGTATTTCCCGATGCTAAGGTGAAATTTTTTTTAAGAGCAGATTTAGATATAAGAACCAGGAGGAGAAACACGCAAATAGAGGAAAATAATATCTCATTTGACACAAAGAAAGTAGAGGACAATCTAATTAAGAGGGATAAAACAGATTCTGAAAGAAAAATAGCACCACTTAAAAAACCTAATGATGCCTTTGAAATTGATACTTCCAAAAAATCAGAGCTAGAAGTATTTAATATTGCTAAAAATTATATAGACTCAAATCTTGAATTTTAGAATTTATCCTTTTAAAGATTTTTTATTGAAAGTAAAGATGATTCAAAATCATTAAAAATTTGTTCTATTGGAATTAAATTAGGAATTATGTTTGCCTTTTCCATTAAGTCCTTTGGCTGATCATTAAGCCCAACGAGAAGTACTCTTTTATCTTTTGAAATTAGATCATTAATTATAGATTCTAGTGCATACAACCCAGATTGATCAATGTAAGGCACCTTTTTGAGTCTAATAATTAAGATTGATACTGTTGATGGAATTTGTTTAGCCGTTTGATTAAAATTAGAGCTACTCCCAAAGAAAAGAGGTCCTTCAATATCTTTTATAAAAATCTCTTCCTTTAGATTTGAAGGAAGTTTGAATTCCCCTTTTTTTATAGGAAAAATGTTAAAGCTTTCACTTGTTAAATCACCGACTTTTTTCATAAAAATAAGGGAAGCTATTACTAAACCTATACCAACAGCGTATACCAAGTTCCAAACTGACGAGAGAACTAACACGATTATTAGTATAAAAACCTCAGGCCTTGGCATATAAGGAATGGCCTTTAGCCCTTTATAATCCATAACGCCTATTCCTACGGTTATTAAAATACCTGCAAGCACCGCAGCAGGAATTTTAGAAGCAATAGGACCTACTGCCAAGAGAATAAAAAGAAGTAAAAGTCCGGCGATCATTCCGGATAGTCTTGTTTTCCCCCCTGAATTTATATTTACTACTGTCCTAATGGTAGCTCCTGCACCAGGAATACCTCCAAAGAGAGCTCCAATTGAATTACCAATTCCTTGACCAATAAGCTCTTTATTGGGTTTATGAATAGTTTTAGTCATATTATCAGCTACAATAGAGGTTAGAAGTGAATCAATTGCCCCTAAAAGTGCGAGAGTAATTGCAGTAAAAATATATTTTGCAACTAGTGTGATATCTAGGACATTAAATACACCATACTGTATTTCTGGAAGCCCTGAGGGTATGGCTGATATTGGCCTATAATTAATTCCAAATCCGTACGCAACTCCAGACACTACAAATAAAGCCACAAGAGTACTGGGGACAGCGGTTGTTATTCTTTTAAATCCATAAATAATAGCTATTGTAAAAAGAGCTAATAAGAGTTCTGTTATATCAATATTTTTTATAATTCTAGGCATAACATTGAAAGTTCCTAAGACTCCAGAAGCTTCCTTGCTAGCCAAAGTTTTAGCTTCTGTCATTATATCAGTCTGAGTTATTTTGTTAGAATTTTTTATTACGGACTCAAAATCATCTAAAACTAACGTCTCGTTACTTATTTCATCATTAAGAGATTTTTGAAGAAGGTTACTTTCTGCCTTTTCTTTAAAATTTTCAACAAATTCATTATCTTCTTTTACGTAATAACCCACCGTTGGTGCGATTTGGGTGACTAGAATAATAACACCTATAGCTGTCATGAAACCTGAAACAACTGGGTAGGGTATATATCTTATATATTTTCCAACTCCAATAAAGCCCAATAAAATTTGTAAAAGACCGGATAGCAAAAATACTGCAAGAATAATAGGTAATGCCTTGCTTGTAGATCCATCAAAATTGGATAAAATATCTGCAATAAAGACCATGCTTACAGCCGTCATAGGAGCAGTAGGACCTGATATCTGGGTCGCAGTACCTCCGAAAAAAGCTGCGAAAAAACTGATAAAAATAGCACCATATAAACCGGCGCTAGGACCTAACCCAGAACTTAACCCAAACGCCAGTGCAAGTGGGAGAGCAACTATACCAGCAGTTATACCTCCAAAAAAATCCCCTTTGAAGTTTGAAAAGTCAAATTTTAATACGTTTTTATACATAACCAGCAAAAATAAAAATAATTTTCAATTAATAACTTATCTTAAATATGAAATGCATATTATTTATTAAGGTTTTCTTATCTCTAGAACTAATCTCTGAACTTCTTCTGGAATTTTTTTTGTGAATTTTGAAACAGTAATAGAAATTAAAAAGTTAAATAGCATAGATATACTACCAAATCCTTCGGGTGAGATCCCAAACCACCATTGAGATGAATTTCCTCCTCCAAACCATCCGAATTTGAATTTTAGCATATATATAATCATCAAAGACATTCCTGTTATCATTCCACAAACGGCACCTTCTTTGTTCATTTTTAAACTAAATATTCCCATCACAATCGCTGGGAAAAAAGATGCAGCGGCAAGTCCAAAAGCAAGTGCAACAGTAGCGGCAACAAAACCCGGTGGATTAATACCAAAATACCCGGCTAACATTACAGCCACAAAAGAAGAAATTCGAGCTGCGACTAATTCTTGTTTTTCACTTACTTTAGGATGTATAATTCCTTTAATTAAGTCATGAGAAATTGACGAAGAAATAACAAGCAAAAGACCAGCAGCAGTCGACAAAGCAGCCGCAAGTGCACCCGCAGCAAGTAGGGCAATCACCCAGTTTGGTAATTGAGCGATTTCTGGATTTGCAAGAACCATAATATCTCTGTCAATAATTAATTCATTTTTGGTATTATCAGCACTGTACTGAATTATTTGGTCATTGTTTTTATCTGTAAACTCGATAAGACCTGTTTCTTCCCATTTTTTAAACCAAGTAGGCATATTTGAATATATCTTATTGTTTGTTGTTTCAATAAGATTTATTCTTGCAAACACTGCAATAGCCGGTGCAGTAGTGTACAATATAGCTATAAATAAAAGAGCCCAACCGGCAGATTTTCTAGCGTCACTTACCTTTTTTACTGTAAAGAAACGAACAATAACGTGAGGTAAACCAGCGGTCCCTACCATTAGGGCAAGTGTAATCAGAAGCATATCCAACATTGACTTATTTCCACTCGTATAATTACTAAAACCCAAATCTTTGTGTAACGAATTTAATTTATCAAGAAGGTAAATGCCATTTTGATCTGAAGACCCAAATCCAATTTGTGGGATAACCCAACCCGTACTTAGAAATGATATGAAAATTGCTGGAATCAGAAAAGCAAAAATTAAAACACAATATTGAGCGACTTGGGTATAGGTAATACCTTTCATTCCTCCTAAAACAGCATAAAATAAAACTATAGCCATGCCGATAAATACACCGGTGTTAATATCAACTTCAAGATATCTTGAAAAAACGACACCCACACCTCTCATTTGACCAGCTACGTAGGTAAAAGATACTATTAAAGCACAAAAAACAGCGACCAATCTTGCAGTTGATGAATAGTATCTTTCTCCGATAAAGTCAGGTACAGTAAACTTTCCAAATTTTCTTAAATATGGAGCTAATAGCAATGCTAACAAAACATATCCACCCGTCCACCCCATAAGATAAACTGACCCATCATAGCCTATAAATGATATAATCCCCGCCATAGAAATGAAAGAAGCGGCTGACATCCAATCAGCAGCAGTAGCCATACCATTTGCTACTGGAGGAACACCTCTTCCGGCTATATAAAATTCTTTCGTGTTTCCAGCTCTAGACCATATTGCAATCCCAATGTACATAGCAAATGATAATCCCACTAAAAGCCAAATCCATATTTGAAGTTCCATTTATTTGAATTTTTTATCCAGCTTATTCATTAGATAGATGTATATGAAAATTAAAATCACAAAAATATATATAGAGCCTTGTTGTGAAAACCAAAACCCAAGAGGGAAACCTCCAATTTGGAATTGATTTAAATTTTCAACGAGGAGTATCCCAAACCCAAAAGAAACAGTAAACCAGATTGCAAGCAGAATTGAAACGAATTTTAAGTTAGATCTCCAATATTCGTTATCGCTAGAATTATTTTTTTTCAATTTTTTAAAAAATTTTTTTAATGTACAAAAAACAATTAAGAGTAGAAGAAAAGTTCACTTTTTTAATTTCAATAATCAAATTTTTAATAATATTTGATCGAATTATTTTAGAATTATCGTTGTTAATAATCGATTTAAGTATATATTTGCACACTCTTTGATTAAGTGAAGCGGAGTAATAATAACCCTTCTGTTAATTTCAATTAAAGCTTCACAAATTATTAACAGGATACAAATTTTAAAATAATGGCTAAGGGACAAAAAGAAAAGAAAGAAAAACCTAAAAAAGATGAAACCAAAAAAAAAGTTGCATCAACCACAAAAAAACTAACTACCAAAAAAACTTCACAAAAAACTTCTTCAACTAAAAAGGTTAGTAAAGCACAAAAAAAAGAAACTAAACCTAAGAATGCTAATTCAGTTTCAGAAAAAAAAGAATCAGCTAAAACCAAGTCTCAAGAGCCAATATCTAAAAAAGTAGAAGATTACAAGTCTACCAAAGCAAACTCTCCCAAAAAGACTGAATCTAAATCAAAGGTAGAAAAAGAGTCTGCAAAAATTAAAAGTGATACAAAAGAGAAAACAGAAAAAATTAAGTGATCTTCAAAAAAACCGAAGAAAGTAAAAGAAAAAATTGATCAAGACCTAGCATCTTTCGATTGGCATTTTTACGAAGAAGGTCTTGATGAAATCGATACTAAAAAAATCGAAGAATTTGAAAAGTTAGTGTCTAAAAACTTTGTAGACACAACAGATGAAGATGTAATTGAAGGTACAGTTGTATATATGACAGATAGAGAGGCTATTATTGACATAAATGCTAAGTCAGAAGGAGTTATTTCCCTAAATGAATTCAGGTACAATCCAAATTTAAAAGTAGGTGATAAAGTTGAAGTTATTGTTGACATGAGAGAAGATAAAACAGGTCAATTGATTCTATCACATAGAAAAGCTAGAACTATAAAAGCTTGGGAACGAGTTAACAATGCGCACGATAGCGGAGAAATTGTAAATGGTTATGTTAAATGTAGAACAAAAGGAGGAATGATTGTTGACGTATTTGGAATAGAAGCTTTTCTACCTGGTTCTCAAATTGATGTTAAACCAATTAGAGATTATGACCAATTTGTTGATAAAACTATGGAATTTAAAGTGGTAAAAATTAATCATGAATTCAAAAATGTAGTTGTTTCTCACAAAGCCCTTATAGAAGCCGATATTGAAGAGCAAAAGAAAGAGATTATTGGTCAGTTAGAGAAGGGACAAGTTCTTGAGGGCACTGTCAAAAATATTACATCATATGGAGTTTTTATAGATCTTGGAGGTGTTGACGGTTTAATTCACATAACTGATTTATCTTGGAGTAGAATTATTCATCCTAGCGAAATTCTTGAATTAGATCAAAAGCTTAATGTAGTTATTTTAGATTTTGATGACAATAAATCTAGGATTCAGCTTGGATTGAAACAACTCAGTGATCATCCGTGGGATAAGTTAGGTGAAGATGTTAAAGAGGGTTCAACTGTTAAGGGAAAAGTGGTTGTGATTGCAGATTATGGTGCTTTCATAGAGATTGAAGATGGAGTCGAAGGACTTGTTCATGTTTCAGAAATGTCATGGTCAACTCACCTTAGATCTGCTCAAGACTTTGTAAATATTGGTGACCCGGTTGAAGCTCAAATTCTCACCATGGATAGAGAATCAAGGAAAATGTCACTAGGAATTAAACAATTGACACAAGATCCTTGGACTGATATTACTTCTAAATATCCTGTAGGATCTAAACATAAAGGCATAGTTAGAAACTTTACAAACTTTGGTGTTTTTATTGAACTAGAAGAAGGAATTGATGGATTGGTTTACATATCCGATTTATCATGGACTAAAAAAGTAAAACACCCGTCTGAAATTTTGACAGTGGGTGATAATATTGATGTAATCGTTTTGGAATTAGATGTTCAAGGGAGAAAGTTAAGTCTTGGTCATAAACAAACACAAGATAATCCATGGGATAAATACGAAAAAGAGTTTTCCGAGGGCACCGTCCATGATATAGAGTTGACAGAAATAGTTGAAAAAGGCGCTACTATAAATTTTAATGAAAACATAACCGCTTTTGTACCATCAAGACATATGGAAAAAGAAGATGGAAGTAGATTAGGGCTCAATGAAAAAGTTAAATTTAAGATTATTGAATTTAATAAGGATTTTAAAAGAGTAGTCGCTTCCCATACCTCTACATTTAGAAATGATGATAAAAGAAATAAACCTAAAATAAAAAATCAATCTATGGTGGAATCTAATGAAAAAGCTACACTTGGTGACTTAGATGCGCTAGCAGATCTGAAAGAAAAAATGGATAAAAAGTAATTTTTTTATGTGTATTTGTTATTTAAATAACTTTACGCCTTAAATTATCGAAATTATATTTAATATATATTCGTGAAACAAAAAAAACTTCTTGATAAATCCACATTAGATGTATTGTTAAACAGATTAAGTTGTGAGTTAATTGAAAATCATTTTGATTTTAAAAACTCTATATTAATTGGACTTCAACCAAGAGGTGTTTTTGTTCTCAATAAGTTGGTTGAAAGACTAGAAAATAAATATTTAATTTCAAACTTAAAGTTTGGAAAACTAGACACTACTTTTTTTAGAGATGATTTTAGAAGTAAGAAGGATTATCCTAGAGCCAGTTTTTCTAATATTGATTTTGATATTGAGGGCAAATGTGTAGTTTTAATTGATGACGTTTTATACACAGGAAGAAGTATAAGAGCAGCATTAATTGCAATTGAGTCATACGGAAGGCCTATAAAGATTGAATTATTGACATTAATAAACAGAAGATTCACAAGACATCTACCTATTCAACCAGATTATGTTGGTCTTAACGTAGATACTCTACAAAACGATAGAGTAAATGTAAATTTACAAGAATCAAATATAGAAGAAGCTGTTTACATATTAAAAGATGATAATGAAAGGAATTTCAGTTAAAAATCTTTTAGGAGTAAAATACCTATCGAAAGACGATATTAATTTAATTTTTGATACAGCTGACAGTTTTAAAGAAATTTTAAATAGGAAAATAAAAAAAGTTCCTACGCTCACTGGTATTACAATTGCTAATCTATTCTTTGAAAATTCAACTAGAACAAAGTTATCTTTTGAATTAGCAGAAAAAAGATTAAGTGCAGATGTAATAAACTTCTCAAAAACAGGATCTTCAATTTCAAAAGGCGAAACACTTATTGACACAGTTAATAACATTTTAGCTATGAAAGTAGATATAATTATAATAAGACATCCAAGCCCAGGTGTAGCTGAATTTTTGACAAGGAACACAAATTCATGCATTATCAATGCAGGGGATGGAACACATGAACACCCAACTCAAGGTTTACTTGACACATACTCCATCACAGAAAAATTAGGCACAGTAGATAATAAAAGGATCCTTATTTTAGGAGACATTTTACATTCACGAGTCGCATTATCAAATATTTTTGCTCTAAAAATTTTAGGTGCGAAAATAAAAGTTTGTGGTCCAAAAAGTTTGATTCCTAAATTCATTAATAATTTAGATGTCAGTTACGAGTCAAACCTTGATAATGGTCTCGCATGGTGTGACGCAGTAAATATTTTGAGAGTTCAAAATGAGAGAATGAATGAAACTTATTTTCCCTCTTTGAGAGAATATCATAATTTATATGGAGTCAAAATGTCTTCAATAAAGAAATTGAGAAAAAAAATCCTGATATTACACCCAGGACCTATTAACAGAGGTGTTGAAATCACCTCTGAGGTATTGGATAATAAAAAAACAATTGTACTCGACCAAGTTGAAAATGGAGTTGCAATAAGAATGGCAGTTTTGTACCTTTTAGCCACAAAGAGAAAAGATTTAACTGATTTTAATTAACTATGTTAAGGCTACCTTAGTATAAATTAAAATCAGAGAATTCAAAATGAACTTTCATAATGAAATTAACTATATTAGGCGCTAGTGCATCAACTCCGAAATTAAATAAACACACTACATCACAACTTTTAAAAATCAAAAATCATCTTATTTTGATTGATTGCGGAGAAGGAATACAAATGCAATTAAGAAAATTTAAGGTTAATTTTACTAAGATTAGCCATATCTTTATTTCACATTTACATGGAGATCATTATTTTGGATTAATAGGTCTAATTTCAACTTTTCGTCTTTTGGGAAGAGAAAATGATTTAAATATATATGCGCCAGAAGGTTTGCAAGAATTAATTAATTTACAACTAAAGTTGTCAGGTTCTTGGTTAAATTATAAACTCATTTTTCATACTCTTAAGAGTAAGAGACAAAAAATCATTTTCAATAACGAGGATTTTATAGTTAAAACGATACCTCTAAATCACAGAATATACACCAATGGTTTTTTGTTTGAAGAAAAATTTGATGAAAGAAATATTTATAAATCAAAAATTAAGGAATATAAATTAGAAATAATTGACATCAAGAAGATAAAAAAAGGTGAAGATATTATTCTTAAAAATGGAAAAAAGGCAGAAAACGCAATATTTATTAAAAAATCAAAGAAATCTAAAAAATTTGCATTTTGTAGTGACACTGCATACCATGAAAAAATTATTGAATTTATTAAATCAGTTGATTTTCTTTACCATGAATCTACTTTTTTGGATTCTCATTCTGATTTAGCAAAAAAAACTAAGCACAGCACAGCCTCTGATGCAGCAAAAATTGCAAGTGCGGCTAATGTTGGTAAATTGATTTTGGGACATTTTTCTAACAGATATAGAAGTCAAGATGATTTTTTAAAAGAAGCAAAATTTCATTTTGAAGACGTTGAACTTGCTATTGAAGGCAAAAAATTTGATATATAAAATTTATAGATAGTTATATGTAATTATTAATTTTGGTAGTGAATATGAATAAAAATGGAGATTTAAGTAATTTGAGAAAATCTTATGAAAAGGGTTTGATTTCTGATGAATTTAAAAGTTTCAGCCCCTTTTTTATTTTTAAAAAATGGTTTGAAGAGGCAATAAAAGATACTACAATTTTAGAACCTAACGCAATGATTTTGTCAACAATAAATAATAGGCAACAACCAAAGTCCAGAGTTGTTTTACTTAAAAAGTTTGATTTAGATGGATACACCTTTTTTACAAATTACAATAGTGATAAAGGTAGGTCGATTGTAAATAACGATAACGTATGTCTAAATTTTTATTGGGCTTCTTTAGAAAAACAAATAATAATAAAAGGTAAGGCTAGCAAAATTTCTGAAAATGAATCGAATGATTATTTTAATTCAAGACCACTTGGCAGCCAAATTGGAGCTATTGTATCCAATCAGAGTGAAATTATTGAGAGTAGGGATGTTTTAGAAAGAAAATTTAATGAATTAAATAATTATTACTCTAAAATTAAACCAAAAAAACCAGCAAATTGGGGAGGTTATATAGTTAAACCCGATTTATTTGAATTCTGGCAGGGTAGAAAAAACAGATTACATGATCGTTTAGAATTTAAACTAGATGGTAATATTTGGATTTCTCATAGATTGTCACCGTAATTATGAAAAAATTAGTTTTTTTGCGTCATGCTAAATCTTCATGGGATTATCATGTTGATGATAGTGACAGACCATTGTCATTAAAGGGCATCAGTGACATTAACAGGATATCGTTAAAAAATATTAATTTTTTCAAAAAATTTCAAATTTTCTTAACAAGCCCTGCAAATAGAGCTTTTCACACTGCCACTATATTAACTCGAAATGTTTTTAATACTTATAAAAATTTAAGAGTAATAGAAGAATTATATTCATTTAACTATAAAAATGTAATCGATTATGTTTACGAATTAGATAATAAGTATTCAAATGTTGTTTTAGTTGGACATAATCCAGCATTTTCAATAGCAGCTGAACACTTGTCAGAAATACCCCCCCCTGAATTAAAAACATCTGATTGGATAATGCTAGAATTTAAGCAAAACAATTGGTCAAAGATTAATCTAGGAAGCTATACTTATGAATCCAAAAAAAGCTAAAAAGAAAAAATTTGATTTTGTCAACAGAGAGTTGAGTTGGCTCAATTTTAATGAAAGAGTTCTGGAAGAAGCTTCCGATAGAACAGTTCCCCTTATTGAGAGACTTAGATTCCTAGGAATTTTTTCTAATAATTTAGATGAATTTTTTCAAGTAAGATTTGCATCTGTTAAAAGAATCGCTCAGTCAAGTAAGTCAGGCAAAAAAGTTTTAGGTGGCATAGAGGCTAAAGAGCTATTGAAATCAATTACAAATAAGGTAATAGAGCATCAACAAAAAAGTAACTCAATTTTAAATGAAATTGAAAATGAATTAAAGAAGGAAAGAATTTACTTCATTAATGAAAAACAAGTTAAACCAAATCAAATTCAATATCTGACCGATTATTTTTTAGAAAAAGTAAGCCCATCTTTAGTAACTGTAATTTTAAAAGAAGAGTATCAAGATTTTACAGACAATAAAACTTTTTTAGCAATTAAAATGGAATTGAATTCAAAACTCAAAAATCCTTTAGAACAAAATAAAATTTACGCATTCATTGAACTTCCCAAACAGCTAGAACGTTTTATTGTTTTGCCAATCGATGAAAATGGCAACCAATTTATAATGTTGCTTGATGATCTCATAAGATTCCATTTTCATTTGATTTTCAGCATGTTTGATTATAAAAAAATTCAAGGTCATATGTTCAAAATAACACGTGATGGAGAATTGGACATTGAAGAAAATTTTGGTAAAAGTTATGCGGAAAAAATAATGAATAGCGTTAGAGACCGAATTTTTGCAGATCCAGTCAGACTAGTTCATGACAAAAATATTGACCCTATGACTTTACAAAAGGTTATGGATAAACTTGGAGTAAAATCACAAAAAAGTCTAATCCCTGGAGGTCGTCATCATCGACGTGCAGATTATATGAAATTTCCAAGTCTAGGTAGAAATGACTTGATGTATCAAAAAAACATTCCTTTGCCTGTTAAAAATCTTGGATTGGAAAAAAACATAATGCAAGCCGTTTCTAAAAAAGATTATTTAATTTATACCCCTTATCACAGTTTTTCTTATTTAATCAAGTTTTTAAGGGAAGCTGCCCTTGACCCAAATGTTAAAACGATTAAAATAACTCTTTATAGATTGGCTAAATATTCCCAAGTAGTAAGTTCTCTAATTAATGCTGTGAAAAATGGAAAAAAAGTTGTTGTATATATTGAATTACAAGCAAGGTTTGATGAAGAAAATAATATAAATATAGCTGACAGACTTGAAAAATCTGGAGTTCAAATTATTATGGGTGTCAGAGGATTGAAAGTTCATTCAAAGATTTGTTTAGTTTTAAGAAATGAAGAAGGTGATATTAAAAAGTATGGTTTTGTAAGTACGGGTAATTTTAATGAACATACTGCAAAAGTTTATACTGACTATACACTATTCACATCAAACCAAAAACTTTTAAAAGATGTATCCAAGGTCTTTAACTTTTTAGAGGTAAATTATGAATTTAAACGATACAAACATTTAATAGTTTCTCCACATTACACATATCAACGATTGGTAGAATTAATTGATAATGAAATAAAAAATAAAGTTTTAGGTAAAAAATCAAGAATTAGACTAAAGTTAAATAGTATAACAAACTATAAGATAATATCAAAACTTTACGAAGCCAGTAATGCAGGTGTCAAAATTGAAATGATAGTGAGAGGTGTTTGTTGTTTAATTCCCGGAATAAAAAATATGAGTGAGAATATAAAAGTTATCAGCGTAGTGGATAAATATTTGGAACACCCTAGGATTTACATATTTGAAAATTCCGGTCAACCTAAAATATACATATCATCTGCTGATTGGATGACTAGAAATTTTGAAAATAGAATAGAGGTTAGTTGTCCAATTTATGATACAGATCTCCAAAATCAAATTTTAGATACTTTTAATATTAGCTGGATAGACAATGTAAAAAGCAGATTAGTTAATGATTTTGAAGAAAAGAATATGACTAAAAAAAAATATTATAAAAAGAAGATCTCAATTTGAGACCTATGAATATTTTAAAAATTTAACTCATAAATGAAAATTGAAAAATTTGCAGCAATTGATATAGGTTCAAATGCAATAAGACTTCTAATAGCAAATGTTGTAATTAAAAAAAGTTTTCCAACAAAATTTATCAAAAGCTCAATCGTGAGAGTCCCTATAAGGCTTGGTGAGGAGTCATTTACAATTGGTGAAATATCGTCAAAAAACATAAAAAAAATAGTTAAAACCATTAAGGCATTTAAACATATCATTAGTGTTAATGAGGTTAAAAGTTCACTAGCCTTTGCTACATCTGCTTTAAGAGAAGCAAATAATTCAAAAGAAGTAATTCAAGAAGTTAAAAAGAAAACAAAATTAAAAATCGAAATCATTGATGGTAGGAAAGAAGCAAAAATAATATCACTAAACAATATTTTTGAATCCATTGATAAAAATAGAACATTCATTTACGTTGATGTTGGTGGAGGTAGTACTGAGTTTTCAATTATAGTGAATGGGAAAAGAAAAAAGTCTAAATCTTTCAAAATTGGAACTGTAAGAATAATTAATAAAATGACTAGTAAAGATGTTTGGGATAAAATTCAGATTTGGATTAAATCTAATGTTAGTAAAAACGCTAAAATTGCTCTGATTGGATCTGGAGGGAATATTAATAAAATTTTCAAAATGGCTGGAATATTGGATTCAAGACCACTAACTCTCATAAAGCTTAATTCTATTTATAAAAGTTTAATAAAAATGAGTTATGAAGAAAGAATTATTAATTTGGATTTAAATCCAGATAGGTCTGATGTAATTATTCCAGCAGCAGAAATATTTTTAAGAACACTAGAATGGTCAGGATCTACAGAAATTTATGTTCCTAAAGTTGGTTTAGCAGACGGAATGATTAGACTCTTACATAAAAAAAGAAATTAAAAATAAATAAATTCTGAAAAAATACTTACAAATGATACTGCAAAACCTGCATTTTTTTGTCCCAAGTAACCATAATTGGAAAAGACTTTTTTTTGTATTTATTGTTTAATTAACATAACTGGGGTTCATTGTAAATTTCGGGTTTAAAATTTTAATAATCTAAATCCAGTTTTTTTCTTAAGTTTTCAAGCGATGGGTTCAATTCAACTAATTTTTCAAACTTTTCTGTTGGAGTGTAGATGATATTTTTTTTAATTGAAATGTTTGAATCAACTTTTATCTCAATTGAATCATTTTTTAGGGAGATTTTAATATACTCCAATAATTTTGGAAGTTCAACTTCCAATTCTTTTTTGTTTATATCTGAAGAAACACTATATCCGATATTGTTTCCTGACTTTTTTGGTTTACTTATTTTTAATAAAGAGGCTATATTAAATTCTTTGTTTTGTAATTTAATATTGTGGTAATTATTCCAGCACTTATCCAACTCTTCTTGAGTAAAATCACTTTTATAACTTGTTGTTTTTGATTTTGATAAATCGTTAGTTATTCTTCTTTCTTTGAAAGTCTTTTTTTTTTTCCACACTTGCTAGTGAGAAAGAAGAAACTTCTTTAATTTCTGAATCAAGCATTGATGATTTTTGTTCAATGACCTCTTTTTTGACATCTTCTAATTCTGGGTTGTTTTTAAGAGTAGAATTTTCTGATTTTATCTTATTTGTGTAATTAATCNGACTTTTGTCGAAATCATTTAAACCTTGTTTCTTTCTAGTGTTTTTTTTTTCTCCGATAAATGAGATTTGCATTAAACACACTTCAGCATGAATTCTTTCGTTANTTATATTTTTAAAATTTATTTCGAATGAATTAGTAATTTTTATTGCTTTTCGAATCCAATCTAAATTGACCTTCTTTGATTGATCAAAATAAAAAGTCTTTAATTTTTCACTTGTTTCAATTAACTTAAATGTNTTTTCATTTTTACAGAAAAAAAGATTTCTAAAATGATTTGAGAGACCAACAATAAAGTCTATTTCACTAAATCCATTTGAAATTATCTTATCAAAAGCTACTAAAACTTCTGAGATATTATTATTAATAATTTTATCACAAATATTTAAGTAAAGTTCAGANCCGATTATATTTAAGTTTTTTGAAACTTTATTAATATTTATATCGTTGTCACAAAAATTTATCATTCTGTCTAATATTTGCAAACCGTCTCTAAGAGAACCGTCTGAACATTCTGCAATTAAGAATAAAGCTTCATCATCGTATTTTATTTTTTGGTCTAAAACAACAATCTCTAATCTTTTCTTTATATCTAAAACACTTATTCTTCTAAAGTCAAATATTTGACATCTAGATAAAACTGTTGGTAAAATTTTTGTTTTTTCTGTTGTGGCTAAAATAAAAACAACATGCTTTGGAGGTTCCTCTAGTGTTTTGAGAAATGCATTAAAAGCCTGAGTTGATAGCATGTGCACTTCATCAATTATATATATTTTATAATTTCCAATTCTCGGTGGTACTCTAACTTTTTCATTCAAATTTCGAATATCGTCAACTCCATTATTTGACGCAGCATCTAACTCGAAAATGTTGAAAGAGTAATCGCTATTACNCTCTTGATTTAAATTAATTTTCTTTGCTAATATNCTGGCACAAGTTGTTTTACCTACTCCTCTAGGACCAGAGAATAGTAAAGCTTGGCCTAGCTTACCTTTATTTATTGCATTTTCAAGAGTGCTAGTAACAGCATCCTGTCCAACTACCTCTTTGAACGATTTAGGTCTATATTTTGTTGCTGAAATTTGGTAATTATCCATTAAATCAAAAATATAAAAAGCTGATTTAATTTTTTAATCAAAATTTAAAATTAGATAAAAATTGTTAACAATATTATACATTTGTCACGCAGGTCTTCTTATCGCTCTAATTTTAGAGAGGAAAGTCCGGACACCATAGAGCAGTATAGCGGGTAACACCCGTCGATTATCTTTGTGATAATTAGGACTAGTGCAACAGAAAGAATGTACAGATAAGGCTGTAGTGAAATCATGTAAACTCTATACGGTGAAACGCCAAATAAATCTGCGCTTAAGAATTGCTCGTTCTTTGTAGAAGGGTAGGCGGTTTGAGTTTTTAAGTAATTAAAAACCAAGATAAATNATAAGACTCGACAGAATCCGGCTTATGGCCTGCACTTTTTTTATTTAAAAAAACTTAACGAATTTGTTCCATATGTTCTTCTATCAAATAAAAATTCACTTTTTTCAANTATATTTTTTTTGTGGTGCTCAATAATTAGAATTCCATTTTTTTTTAAAATCTTTTTTCCAAAGATTAAATCTATTAGGACCTCTATTTGTTCTTTTGAATANGNATATGGCGGATCTGCAATAATTAAATTAAATTTTGATTTTGTGATTTTTAAAAATTGANATACTGGGTAATTAACAACATTTAAATTAATGTCAAGCATTTTAGAAAAATTATTTATAAACTTAACACATTTGATATNTTTTTCAACGGAGGTTATTTTTTTTACACCCCTTGAAGCTAACTCATAACTAATATTACCGCTACCCGAAAATAGGTCAAGAGCACTGATTTCTTCAAATATAAAATACTGATTCAAAATATTAAATAAAGACTCTTTAGTTCTGTCGGTGGTAGGTCTTACATTTTGTAGATTATTATATTTTATTCTTCTTCCTTTAAACTTTCCTGATATTATTCTCATATGAGTAAAAATAATTGAAAAAAGGAGCTGGGTGATTAGAGTCTATTTCCAAGTTTTCTGGATATGTGAAATTTGTTNTTAAGTGAAACTGTTTAAAGNCATCGTAGTAGCTTTGATATTTAAGANATTTACCTAAAAAAATTGCTTCAAATTGATTTGCTTTAAGGTAAAATTGTTCCAATACAAAAAATAAATAATANAGAAATTCTTCATCATCTTGATGTGGAAAGGAATTGAAGAGCAGTAATTGCGANCCTTGGTAAATAAATAAATCGAAAAAGTTTTTTCTAAGATGAATGAAAATACTTTTTTTTAAGCTGGTGTTGGCTAATTTTGACAAAAAAGATATTAATTCAGCTGCAAAGTGTGTGGTTTTAATATCGACACCCAAATTTTGAAATAATAAATCCCAATCTCTACTTTGAGGAAAAATAAAAACTTGATTATTTGATNNAATAATTTTTGTCTCAATTTTTTTATTTTTTAAATCATCATCAGTTAGAGACAAATATANATTCTTGTTTGCTTCATCATAAAGTTTTTCCGGAACAACAACTCCATTGCTTTCAAATGAAATACACTTAGTATTATTTTTTTTAATATTATGGTANTTAATCCAAGTACCAAGGCTGTCAGAATTNATAATTTTTTTTTCTAAGTTAAAATAAAGGGTCTNTTCTAAAGTACAAAANGCAATTCTATCTTGAAAAATTAATATAGATAGATCATCTGAAGTTATTTTTTTATCAATTTGTAGCATCAAAAATTGTTGGCCAATTACCATTTGTACTAACATTGGAAAGAGAACCCAAAATTATGTCTGGCCCATTGACACCGTCAACAGAAANTGTTTCATTTTCCTGCTTTAATAAATCTTTGTTTTGATCAAACAAAACAATATTTTTTGCAACCTTAACCTCAAATACGGGAACTTTATAACCATTCTTGTCAATNATCATTGATTTAATTTTAAAAACACTATCCTCTACACCTTCTACTGGAATGAAAGCCATCTTTTTATATTCCTCACTTTCTTTAAATAAGGAATCTTTTACATTTACAGTTCCTAGGGTGTCAATTACAACAACTTCTCTCAACATGTCTATTCTGTATATTCGGTCATATTCTAAGTATGATGAATCTCTTTTTTCAATTAGAGTGAAAATACCTTNATCAACAAACTTAATTAAACTGTCAAAATTATTTGAGAACACACCTCTTACGTCTTTATGGGCAATTTGAGCTTTTCTAATTANTTTTAATCTATTAATGACTTTAGTGTATCTTTCATTTTTAACTTCATTGAAAACTATCGGTCCATTGATTGAGTCGTAGATTTTATAACTAAAAAAGATAATTAATATCCAAAGAAAAGCCAGAGTACCTTTTTTCATTTTAGATTTTTTTGACGNTTTGGACAAATCTACAATTTTTTTTTATTCTTCAATGTTTGTTTAATTACAAATTTAAAATAGGTTATATTTGAGTAAATGAGAGTGATTGCTATAATTCCTGCGAGATTAAACTCAANACGATTCCCGAGAAAATTAATGGAAAAAATTAATGGTGTACCCTTGATTGTCATGACTTATCAAAATTTATTATCCATGAAGATTTTTNATGAAATCATTGTTGCTACTGATAGTCAGGAAATTTCAAATATTATAAAAAATAAGGGAGGCCAAGTTTTTATAAGTAAAAAAGAACATTTTTGTGGAAGTGACAGGGTCTCTGAGGCGTCTAATAATTTTAAATCTGATATTGTAATTAATGTTCAAGGTGACGAACCGTTTGTAAAATCTAGAAGTATAAAAAAAATAATTGATTTTTTCAGAGACAAACAAAATAAAAATATTCCTGNTGTTTCTTTAATATANGAAACAAATGACCCTNAAATAATTAATGATGAAAATTGCGTAAAAGTTGTTACAGATAATAATAATTTTGCCATGTATTTTTCAAGAAGTAAAATTCCTTTTNCAAGAAATATTGACAAAAATTTTNGTTTCTACATTCATGTTGGGGTTTATGGTTTTTTAAGTCAATCGATTAGTCATTTTTCAAGTTTAAAACCAAGTAAACTTGAAAAGATAGAAATGNTAGAATGTATTAGATTTATTGAAAATGGACAAAAAATAAAAATGATTTGTATTGATACCCCAACAATAGGGATTGACACCCCAAATNATCTNCTAGAAGCAAAAAAATATTTAGAATCTATTTAAAATGTTTAGCTACATATGTCAGGTTCTCACTTTCAAAATATTCAAATTCAAGGTTAAAGGTAATTTCCCAATCAATAAAAAACTTATTGTATTGGTTTTTCCTCATACTAGTAATTGGGATTTTATTATTGCTATTGGTGTAAGAACATTTCTTTGTAAAGAAATCAACTTTGTAATTAAAAAAGAATATTACAATTTTTTGACTACTAATTTTTTCAATAGTCTTGGTGGCAGACCTATTGATAGAAATGGTAATATGAATTCAGTTGAAAAAATTTCAGAAATGTTCAAAAACAACGAGATTTTTAGAATAGCTATAGCTCCAGAGGGAACTAGAAAACTTGTAGATAATTGGAAAACTGGTTTTTATCATATTGCTTTGAAGGCTAATTGCAAGATACTGCCAGTTGCCTTTGATTGGAAAAAGCGTGAGGTTAAAATATTTGAGGTTTTTACTCCAACAAATGACTTCACAAATGATTTAAAACTTTTAAAATCATTGTTTAAAGGGGTAAAAGGTAAAATCCCAGAAAACAGCAATCTGTAGAATTTATTTAAGGTTGCTAAAAACACTTATAACATCATCATCTTCTTCGATTAAATTTATAAGTGTATTTACCTCTTCTTTTTTTGATTCTTCTATTTCTAAAGTATTTATTGGAATTCTTTCAAATTGTGCTGATAAAATATTAATTGATATGTNTTCTAATTTTTCTTGAATTGACCCAAATTTGTCAAAGGGTCCATAAANATATACATCACCATCAATAGTGAAAAGTTCATCTATGCCATAGTCTATTAAATCCAATTCAAGTTCTTCCAGATCAAAACCTTTTGGATTAAATCTAAAGTTACACTTATGTTCAAACATATATTCTACTGAACCTGAAACACCAAGAGATCCTCCAAATTTATTAAAATAGCTTCTTATGTTTGCGACTGTTCTATTATTGTTATCTGTGGCTGTTTCAATCAATAATGCTATTCCATGTGGTGNGTATCCTTCAAAAAGGATTTTTTTGTAACCAATCATATTAGATTCATTTGCTTTTTGAAGTGCCCTTTTGATATTTTCTTTTGGCATATTAGCACTTTTTGCATTTTGTATTAAAGCTCTAAGTTTTGAATTTGTTTTGGGATCAGTTCCTCCTTCTTTAGCGNAAATTGTTATCTCTTTAACAATCTTTGTGAANATTTTTGCCATTGAGGACCACCTTTTAATTTTTCTACTTTTTCTAAATTCAAATGCTCTTCCCATTTTTCTGCTTATCTGTATATGAATCAGACAAAACCTCATCACATGTTATTGTTAAATGACTTGGCAATTTATTTTCTCTAGGTAAAACAGCTATATAGCGTAAGTCATTTATTGTAAATACTTGTTTAAACACTATTTTANCAAAGTTTCTGTGAATTGCTAACTTTTTAAAAAACTCATGGTGACTTATTAAATCCGTACTTCCAAGGTGAAAAATCCCATTCAATCCGTGATTAATGATAAAATGAATTTGCTGACATAATTTTAAAATGCTATTTACATTGATTATTGAATTTGGAAAAACCTCAAATGGTTTTTTATCATCCATTTTATCCTTCATCTCTTTAATNCTAGGGCAGTTTACACCAAATATCATTGGAAGTCTAGCTATAACAAAATTTTTNGTCTCCATTCTAAGGATTGCATTCTCAATTTTAATTTTAAAGATACCATATTTGCTTTCTGATAAAGTCTTATCATATTCGTAAGAGGGATAATTATGGAATGAATCAAAAACGTTTGATGAGGATAAGAAAATCAACTTAAAATTGAATTTTTTTGAATAACTAATTAATGAATTATGTAGAATGATTTGATTTTCAAAGGGTCCTCTTAATGACGAAATTATAACGTTTGGTTTTAATTTAGTTAAAAGCNTTTCTATATCATCTCTTCCAATGTCATACTTAAAAAAATGCTTATTCTTTTTAAAATTAATATTTGAATAAAAGGTNCCAAATGTCTTGAAAAATGGACTTAACTCNTTATATAATGAGTATCCTATAAATCCACTGCCGCCAAGGATTAAAATATTATTCACTTAGGATCTTATAAAAGGTAAAGATGAAATTTTAGCNTTAAATTTTTTTCTTTTATTATCGATTAAAATCTCTTCGTCNTAATTTAGTTTGTCTTTTAAAATAAAACCTAATCCAATTGGTTTTTTTAAAGTTGGGGAAAAAGTTCCTGATGTAATTTTTCCTATTTCATTTTTATCAGAATTNAAAATTATGTCTCCATTTCTAGGTATCATTCTCTCTTCAGATTTAATTCCGATAATCATATATTTACAACCGTTCTCTATATTTTTTTTGATAAGATTGCTTCCATAAAAATTGGTCTCTGTTTTAGTAATCCACCTTAAGCCAGCTTGAATAGGGGAGATGTTTTCGTCAATTTCATTCCCATATAAACAATATCCCATTTCAATCCTCAGGGAATCCCTCGCCGCAAGACCAATCGGCAACATATCAAGTNCTTTCCCCTCGTCGAATAGTGTATCCCATATATATTTAACATTTTTATTATCACAATAGATTTCGTATCCACCAGCACCTGTATAACCTGTCGAGGCAACAATTACATTTTTGATACCAGCTATATTNGTTACACAATTCATATAATTATCTAAAGTTCCAAAATCAAAATCAGAAATTTTATTTAAAATTTTAGTTGAATTTGGACCCTGAATTGACAGCAGAGAAATTTTGTCTGAGATATTTTTCAAGTCAACTTTAAATTCTTTATTTAATAAATTTAGGTGTTCCCAATCTTTTTGAATATTAGATGCATTTACAATCAATAAGTATTTTTTTTCCTCTAATTTGTAAACTATTAAGTCATCAATAATCCCTNCATTTAAGTTTGGAAAGTAATTATATTGTGCCCTACCAACNAATAATTTTTTTATATCGTTACTGCAACAATATTGCAAAAAANTTTCAGCATTTTCACCTTTAACTAAAAACTCACCCATGTGTGAAACATCAAAAACTCCTACACTATTTCTAACGCAGTTGTGTTCCTTTATTATACTTCCATATGAAATTGGCATTTCGTATCCAGCAAAATTTGTCATGTTAGCCCCTAGTGATTTATGAATTTCATAAAGTTCGGTTTTCTTCATTTAAGTATNAATTTATCAAATTATAACTTAAGATTATATTTAAAATATCAGTTGTTTGATAATAAAAAACTTTTTAGCTCTTTATAGTTTTTTATAGATGTTTTTTCTTTTTTCTTTTTCCTAAGTTTTAATATTTTTTCAGGGATTNTNATTTTTTTTTCTATTGCATTCTCAACTGTTTCNAAAAACTTAATCGGATGAGCCGTTTCTAAAAATANACCGATTTTCCTAGGATTATTTAATAAATATTTTTTTAGGCCTAAATATGCCGTTGCACCGTGAGGATCTAATAAATATTTTGATTTAAAATACAGTTCTCGCATTCCCGAAATAGTTTCTTTGTCAGAAAAGCTGTAGGCCGTCAATTCCTTTTTTAACTTTTGAAAATCATTATTGTATAGGTTTAGTATTCTGACGAAATTACTTGGATCTCCAACATCCATTGCGTTTGTAATAGTGGATATAGTTTTTTGTTTTTTATATTCACCCGTTTTCATAAAGTTAGGAACAGTATCATTTTTATTTGTTGAGGCCACAAAATGATTAATAGGTAGACCCATCTTTTTTGCCAACATTCCTGCACATAGATTTCCGAAATTACCACTTGGAACAGAAAAAACTACTTTTAAATTTTCAATATTTAAATTTTTATATGCTATAAAGTAATAAAGCATCTGAGGTATCAATCTTGCTATATTTATTGAGTTTGCTGATGTTAACATTAANTTTTTATTTAAATCCGAATCAAGAAAACTTTTTTTTACCATTTCTTGACATTCATCAAAATATCCATCAATTTCTAATGCCGAAACATTTTTGCCCAGAGTTGTTAGTTGTAATTCTTGAATTTCACTTACTCTTCCTTTTGGATAGAGGATTACTACATCCACTCCATCAACTCCTAANAATCCATTTGCAACAGCCCCCCCTGTGTCTCCGGATGTTGCTACAAGTACAGTCACCTTATTTTTAAAATTTTCAGCTTCAATAAAATAATTCATACAACCAGACATAAACTTTGCNCCAACATCTTTAAATGCCATTGTAGGTCCATGAAACAATTCCAAACTGTATAAGTTTTTTTCAACTGATACAGTTGGAAAATCAAAATCAATAGTCTTTTTTATTATTTCAAATAAATTTCCTTTTGGAATTTCTTTNTTCGTGAAATTTCTAAGGACTTCATATGCCAATGAAGTGGTATTCATTTTTTTTAAATTTTTCCAAAAATCATTACTCAACTTATCGATTTGAGTTGGAAAATAAAGGCTCTTGTCTGGAGCTAATCCTTTAAATAATGCCTCTTTAAAACTTACAATGTCTTTACTATTTCCTAAGCTTAAATACATTATTAATTAATTATTTTAATTCCGTGTGTATTAATCTTTGACAAGATTAAATTATAATTAATATTTTTTTTATCNGTTATTTTTTTAATAGCTTCTAAAGTTAATGAAGCATTTTTTACACCATTACAAATTGAAAAAATTGATGGGCCAGCACCAGAGATTCCTGAGCCAAGAGCATATTTTGAAGCACCATCTACAATCTCCTTATAGTTGTGTATAAGCTTTATTCTTTGCGGCTCTATAATAACATCTTTAATGGTTTTAGATAATAATTCATAATTTTTTGAGTACAATGAAGCTATAAACCCAGCTAAATTAGCCCATTGAACAATCGCTTTTTCCAATTTAATATCTTTATTAATTAATAATCTCGCATCTTTAGTTTTTAATTCAATTAGTGGATGAGTTATTACAACGTGCAGTTTTTCTAAAGAAGGAAGAGTAATAATATCTAACGGATTCAGTGATCTAACCAAAGTAAATCCACCATAAATGACAGGTGATAAATTATCGGCATGTTTTGACCCACTAGCGATTTCTTCACCGTACATTGCATATTTAACAAGCTCTAACTTTGAAAATTTATTTCCAGTTAATTGATTAATTGCAAAAGCTATACCAGCCGCACTAGCAGCACTACTTCCAATTCCACTTCCGGGTTTTATGTTTTTTGTAATTTTTATTTTAAAGCCATATTTAAAATTTAATTTTTTAATCATCGCAAATGCAACAGCACCACAAACATTTTCTTTAGGATTAGTTGGAATTNATTTTTCATTGATAATTTCAATATCTAAACCTTGGCTTTTTTTTATTTCAACTGTCATTTCATCACAAGGCTTTTCTAGACAAAACCCTAAGACATCAAATCCACAAGAAACATTAGCAACNGATGAAGGGACACTAATGGTTATTTTACTCATCTTTTTCCTATTCTAATTATGTCTCCAAAAATACCTGAGGCAGTTACAGCCGNACCGGCTCCAGCTCCTTTAACNATAAGAGGGTTGTCTTTGTATCTAGATGTGTAGAAAAGAATGATATTGTCGCTCCCTTCTATATTAAAGAAATCATGTCCAGGATGAATTTCTTTTAAGCCAACTTTAGCCTTACCTTGATTTAGTCTTGCTACATATTTGAGAGATGCTTTATTGGATCTAGCACTTTTTAAATATGAATTAAAATGTGATGAATATTTTTTAAGTGATTTTAAAAATAAGTCGGTTTCTTTTATATCGTGAATCTCTTTAGGGAGGAATGAATCTATTTCTACATCACTGAGTTCAATCTCAAGTCCACTTTCTCTTGCGAGAATTAAAATTTTTCTTGCCACATCGATTCCACTTAAATCTATCCTAGGATCGGGTTCTGTTAGACCTTTTTTCATTGCCTCTTCAACGATTTTGTAGAAGGAATCCTCTATCCTAAAATTATTAAAAATATAGTTCAAACTGCCTGATAAAATTGCTTCAATTTTTATTATTTGGTCGCCTGACGCAATTAAATTTGAAAGTGTATCNATTACAGGTAAACCAGCTCCAACATTTGTTTCAAAAAGAAAAGGACTATTGAATTTTCGAGACACGGTTTTAAGTGTTTTATAGTTTTTGAAATTGTCTGCACAGGCAATTTTATTACAAGTAACAACTCCAATGTTGTTTTCTAAATATCTTTTATATTCAAGTGAAACTCTCTCATCAGCGGTGTTGTCAATAAAAATGCTGTTTCTAAGATTTAGCTGTTTTACTTTTTCAAATAAATCATTGAGATTTGTTTTTTTTGCCTTATCTAGTTTTTTTCTCCAATTTTTTGCATCAATACTATTTACCTCAACAAGGGTTTTTTTTGAATTTGCAATTGCGATAATTTTTATTCTTAATCTTAAATAATTTTCTAAATATTTTTTTTGCTTTTGTATTTGCTCAATAAGTTTTGAACCAACATTTCCAACTCCAACAATAAACAAATTTAGTGTTTTANTATACTTTTCAAAAAATGCTTCGTGAAGAGTATTCATAGCCTTTTTAGTATCATTTTGATTAATTATTATTGAAATATTTCTTTCAGATGAACCTTGGGCTATTGCACGAATATTAACGTTGTTTAGACCTAGTGAACTAAACATCTTACCGCTTATTCCTTGGTGATCTTTCATTTCATCACCAACTATTGCAACATTTGCTAAGTTTTCTTCGAGTTTAATTGGATCAATCTTTTTTAACTNTATTTCAGATAAAAATTCTTTTTCAATTAATCTTTTTCCTTTTCTAGCATCCTCTTTATTTAGTGCAACACAAATAGAATGCTCAGATGAGGCTTGAGTAATCATTATAATGTTTATATTATTGCTAGAAATTACCTCAAAAAATCTTTTNGAGTATCCTGGAATGCCAANCATTCCACTCCCCTCAATACANAAAATTGAAACTTTGTCTATAAAGGTAATCCCTTTAACTATTTGACCATTATTTTTTTTAACTGAGTTGCNAACTATAGTTCCTTTTTTTTCTGGAAAAAAAGTATTCTTTATTTTTAATTCTATTTTNTTTTCTAATAGGGGTTGAATTGTGGGGGGATAGATTACTTTTGCTCCGAAATGAGACAATTCCATTGCCTCGTGGTAAGAAATTTTTTTAATTGGTCTAGCCTGAGATACTATTTTGGGGTTTGCTGTGTAAACACCGCTTACATCTGTCCATATTTCAAGTGATTTTGCGTCTAAAACATTAGCTATTATTGAGGCCGACAAATCAGACCCACCCCTTCCTAATGTACTTAAATTACCATTTTCATTNACACATATAAATCCAGGTATTAAATTTATATTGTAAGGATTTTTTTTTAAAAACTGATTTACTTTTTTACTTGTCTTTTCCCAATTTATCNAATANTTTTGGTTATTTCCGTTTATATAAATTAAGTCATGCCCATCAATTAATCTTGAATTTAATTTTTCAATAATAAAAATTTCATTAATTAGTTTGCTAGATAGAATTTCACCTATGACTATAATTTTTGAATATATGTTTGGGGTAATTTCTCTTACTAAGGATATTCCTTCAAGAAGTTTTTCNACCTTCTTAAGTTCTTTTTTCAGGAAAAGAATCAATTCATCTTCACTTTTATTTGTAAAAAATTGATTAATAATATCAATATGTTTTTCTAAGATCTCTTCGATTTCTGATTTAAATTCTATGTTCCCTTCCTTAGCTTTGTTCATACAAGAGTTAAGCAAATTTGTNACACCTGAGATAGCAGATACTATCACTANACATTTTTTTTCATTTTTAACAATATCAATTATATTCCTAATGCTAAATTCATTTGCAATTGAAGTGCCGCCAAATTTTAAAACTTTCATTAAATAGGTTAATTAAGATNTATATTAAACTTATAATTAAAACAAAATGATATATCTAAAATATCCCGAATAAAATTTGGAATAATTAGATAATAAATGCAAAAGTACTTTAATTGTTTTGTTTTTTAAAAAAAGAATTACCTAGCTATTTTTAAAGATAATTTAGGATTTTTGTNGTCTACATCAACCTTAATCAGGTCCCTTTCTTTGATTGAGTCTGAAACTATTTCTTGTGCAATAAGATCTTCTAAATACTTTTGAATAGCTCTATTTAGTGGCCGAGCTCCATATTTTTTGTCGTACCCTTTTTCAACTAGAAATTCCTTTGCTTTTCTTGAAATATTTATTTCAAAACCAAGTTTATTTATTCTTTTAACNACTTTATCAAGTTCGATTTCGATTATTTTTAGCATATGTTTTTTGTCAAGACTATTAAAAATAACAATATCGTCTATACGATTTAAAAACTCGGGTGAAAAGGTTTTTTTAAGAGCATTTTTGATTACACTTTTTTCATGTTCTTCTGNTTGTGCCTTTTGAGANGAGGTTTCAAAACCTACGCCAATACCAAAATCTTTAATCTGTCTGGCTCCTATATTGGATGTCATAATTATTATAGTATTCTGAAAATTAACTTTTCTTCCTAANCTGTCNGTTAAATAACCATCATCTAAAACTTGAAGCAGCATATTGAAAACGTCAGGGTGAGCTTTTTCTACTTCATCAAGTAAAATAACNGAATAGGGTTTCAATCGTACTTTTTCGCTAAGTTGGCCACCCTCTTCATAGCCAACGTAACCTGGGGGTGCACCAATTAGTCTNGATATGGCAAATTTTTCCATATATTCACTCATATCTATCCTAATTAAATTTTCTTCTGAATCAAATATTTCCTTAGCTAAAATTTTAGCTAGTTGAGTCTTTCCAACACCAGTTTGNCCTAAAAAAATAAAGGAACCTATAGGTTTAGTAGGATCTTTTAAACCAGCTCTATTTCTTTGAATTGNTTTGACAACCTTTTCTACTGCATTTTCTTGACCTATTAAATTAGAATTAATTGTATCATACATACCTGAGAGTTTATTCTTCTCNGAAGAAAGTATTTTAGTTACAGGGATACCAGTCATCATTGAAACAACTTCAGATATATGCTCTTCAGTAACATCCACTCTATTTAATTTTGATTCTTCTTCCCATTTTTCCTGAGCTTGAATCAAATTTCTTTCAACTCTTTTTTCATCGTCACGAAGTTTAGCAGCTTCCTCATACTTTTGCTTTTTTACAACACTGTTCTTATTATTTCTTACAATTTCGAGTTGTTCTTCTAGATCTATAACTTCTTTAGGAACCTTCATATTTTTAATATGGACCCTAGAACCAGCTTCATCCATTGCATCAATTGCTTTATCTGGTAAATATCGATCTGTTANATATCTGCTTGTCAATTCAACACATGCATCGATTGCAGACTTGGTGAAGGTAACATTGTGATGGTTTTCGTATTTTTCTTTGATGTTATTTAGAATTTCGATTGTTTCTTTTTCTGAAGTTTGTTCGATTATTACTTTTTGAAATCGTCTTTCTAAGGCACCATCTTTTTCAATGTTTTGTCTGTATTCATCTAATGTTGTAGCACCAATGCATTGTATTTCTCCTCTTGCTAAAGCTGGTTTAAACATATTTGAAGCATCAAGGCTACCTGTAGCGCCTCCAGCNCCTACAATTGTATGTATTTCATCAATAAACAAAATAATGTCATTATTTTTTTCTAGTTNATTAACAACCGCTTTCATCCTTTCTTCAAATTGCCCTCTGTATTTAGTACCAGCTACAAGGCTTGCTAAATCTAAGGTTATAATTCTTTTGCCATAAAGAACTCTGGATACTCTCTTTTGAATAATTCTTAATGCCAAACCTTCAGCTATAGCTGATTTGCCAACTCCAGGTTCACCTATTAGCATTGGATTATTTTTCTTTCTCCTGCTCAAAATTTGAGAAACTCTTTCAATTTCCTTTTCTCGGCCAACAACTGGATCCAATTTATCCATTTCTGCGAGACCAGTTATATCTTTTCCGAAATTGTCAAGCACTGGGGTTTTGGATTTTCTTGATTTNCTAGANTCAGATTTAGGTATAAATTGATTTTGCTTTTCACCACTTTCAGAATCATCTTTCTCTTCTGGAAACGAAGAATCTGATATTTCTAAGTATTCAGAATCATTTGTTAANAATATTTTAAATTGCTCTTTTACTAAATCATAATTAATATTAAACTTACTTAAAAGTTTTGTAGTTGGATCATTCTCATTTCTCAAAATACAAAGTAAAAGGTGGGCAGTGTCTATTAGATTACTCTGAAATAATTTTGCTTCTAGGAAAGTTGTTTTAAGAGCTCTTTCTGCCTGTCTTGTTAAATGAAGGTTTTTTTTTTGTGTTTTCAATTCTTCCATTATTTAGTAGGGCTGGATTTAAAATTTCTACTTTTTTTCTAAGATTGTCTAAGTCNATGTTTATCGCATTAAGAATTGTGATTGCTTTACCACCTCCGTCGCGCAAAATACCAAGTACTAGATGTTCAGTACCTATATGATCATGACCTAATCTTAGNGCTTCTTCCTTACTGAAAGAAATTACGTCTTTTACTCTTGGAGAAAAATTATCATCCATAAATAAATATTTTAAAAATAAATTCCAAAGATTGTACCAATGTTAATTATTTGGCTAATAGACAAAAAAAAAAATTAAAATCAAAGAAGAAATAACTCATTTAGAAGATGATTTTTCAAAAATAAAATGTTAATAAATAGATAAGAAATAATTTCCATAGTCCCAATAAACACTATATAAATAGGTAAATTTAGAATAATAAATTATTTANTAATGACNGANGGAGAAAAACTTATACCTATCAATATTGTTAAGGAAATGGAGTCTTCATATATTGATTACTCTATGTCTGTCATTGTGTCACGTGCATTACCAGACGTACGTGATGGCTTGAAACCTGTTCACAGAAGAGTTTTGTATGGCATGCATGAAATGGGCATAAGAGCCTCTTCATCATATAGAAAATCTGCTCGAATAGTTGGAGAAGTTTTAGGNAAATATCATCCTCATGGNGATTCTTCAGTATATGACACTATGGTCAGAATGGCTCAAGAGTGGAGTTTAAGGTATATGCTNGTTGATGGTCAGGGTAACTACGGGTCAATTGATGGTGACAGCCCTGCTGCTATGAGATATACCGAAGCTAGAATGCAAAAAATATCTGAAGATTTGTTAGCTGATATTGACAAAAATACCGTTGATAAACAATTAAATTTTGATGATACCCTTNAAGAGCCAGTGGTTTTACCAACTAAAATACCTAATCTTTTGATAAATGGAGGCTCAGGAATTGCAGTTGGAATGGCTACCAATATGCCCCCTCATAACCTAGTGGAGGTTGTAGATGGGATAGTTAAATTTATTAATAATGTATTTATTGAAAAGATTGGTTTGTCAGAAAAAGTTTCAATAACAGATGAAGAGGCAATAGAGTCACTAAATAGTGAGTTTTCAGAAGAAAATCTCGATTACATCCCAACTAAAATTGAAGTTTCAAGCAGAAAAGAAGAACTACTCGTTGAAAAGCAATTAAGAAGNGATATCNACGAGTTAATTAAACATGTTAAAGCCCCAGATTTTCCTACAGGAGGTGTTATTTATGGTTATGAGGGGGTTAAAGAAGCTTTCCACACAGGAAGAGGAAGAGTAGTAATTAGAGCTAAAGCTACAATTGAAGAAATTGATTCTAGAGAATGCATTGTAGTTACTGAGATTCCNTATCAAGTCAATAAAGCTGAAATGATTAAAAAAACTGCTGAATTGATAAATGAAAAGAAAATTGAAGGTATATCAAACATAAGAGATGAATCTGACAGAAAGGGTTTAAGAATTGTTTACATTTTAAAAAGAGATGCTATACCAAACATAGTTCTAAATAAGCTATATAAATTTACTCCACTTCAATCTTCTTTTAGTGTAAATAATATTGCATTAGTTAATGGTAGACCAAGACTATTGAATTTGAAGGATTTAATCCACTACTTCGTCGAACATAGACATGAAGTTGTAGTTAAAAGAACAGAGTTTGAGCTTAAAAAGGCTGAGGACAGAGCTCATATCTTAGAGGGTTTAATAATCGCATCGGACAATATTGATGAGGTTATCAATATTATTAGAAAGTCAAAGACTCCTGATGAAGCCAGGNAAAATCTCTCTTCAAAATATAATTTAACTGAAATACAGTCTAAGGCTATTGTAGAGATGAGGCTNAGACAACTTACTGGTCTTGAACAAAGTAAGTTAAGGGAGGAGTTCAACGAACTTAAACAGACGATTTTAGATTTAAAAGATATTTTAAGTAATAAGGACCGTAGAATGGAAATTATTAAAACAGAGCTACTAGAGGTAAAAGAGAAATATGGAGACGAAAGACGATCTGAAATTCAGTATGCTGGTGGTAATTTCAGTGAAGAAGATATGATTCCAGATGATAAAGTTGTTGTAACAATATCTCATGCTGGATATATTAAAAGAACGCCACTTGTAGAATATAAAATACAAAACAGGGGTGGTGTAGGTCAAAAAGGTTCTACAACTAGAAATGAAGATTTTTTANAACATATGTTTGTAGGTACAAATCATCAATACATGTTATTTTTTACACAAAAAGGAAGATGCTTTTGGATGAGAATTTTTGAAATACCCGAAGGATCAAAAACTTCTAAAGGAAGAGCCATTCAAAACTTAATTAATATTGAACAAGACGATAAAGTAAAAGCATTTATCAACACACAAGATTTAAAAGATACAGAGTATGTAAATAGTCATTATGTTGTAATGGCGACCAAAAANGGACAAATAAAGAAGACATCTTTAGAAAAATATTCTCGACCAAGAATTAACGGAATCAACGCTATTACAATTAAAGAAAATGATGAACTATTAGAGGCTAAATTAACCAATGGTAATAGTGAAATCTTAATGGCAGTTAAATCAGGTAAGGCTATTAGGTTTGAAGAGAGTAAAACACGACCTATGGGGAGGAGTGCATCCGGTGTTAGAGGGATTAAATTAAAAGATGATANAGATAAAGTAATTGGAATGGTTTCAGTGAATGANGTTTCAACTGACATNCTAGTAGTTTCCAAAAATGGATATGGTAAAAGATCAAGTTTGGAGGATTATAGAATAACTAATAGAGGGGGTAAAGGAGTAAAAACCATATCAATTACNGATAAGACGGGTTCGTTAGTAGCTATAAAAAATGTTAGTGATGAAAACGATTTAATGATTATTAACAAATCTGGAATTGCAATAAGAATGAGTGTTGAGAAACTAAGAGTAATGGGACGAGCTACTCAAGGGGTTAAATTAATTAATTTAAAGGGTGAAGATACCATAGCCGCTGTAGCTAAAGTCATTAAGGAAGAAGAAAGTGAAGATGATTCACAAGAAAACTTACTCGAAAATGAGGATTTGAGCATATAAATTACTTAAATTAGACCCTCTAATTTAAAAAAATGAACAAATTATTTACACTTACATTTCTATTNTGCTTCTCTTTTTCGTATTCTCAAAAAAAAGAGCTNAAACTGGCCCAAAAATTATTTAAGCAAGAAAAAGCATCTGAATCTAAAGAAATCCTTATTTCTAATAGTGATTTAATACTTAACTCAAATGATTCAAAATTAATTACACAATATCATCTATTAGTAGGTCAAATTGCAAAAANTGAAAAGGAATTTTCAAAAGCATTTGATAATTTCAAATTAGCAGAAGGCAATAAAGCNATTAAAGATGTTTTGAAATCTGAACTTGAATTTCTTTTATATGAAATTCAAACTTATGCGAATGAAGTTTATAATTCCGGTAATTACAAGGAGGCTGCCACTAATTATAATTTGGCTTTTAAAATGTCACCTGATAAAACNGANCTTTTGTATTATGCTGCAGTTAGTTCAATTAATGCAANTGATTACAAGAATGCTNTAACTTTATATGANAAATTAANACAAATGAAGTATACTGGGATTGTTACTAAATATTATGCAACTCCTATAGAAAATGGTATAGAAAGAGAAATTTCAGAAGNTGAATATTCTTTATTTCAAAAATCTAAAGATTATGAAAACGTTAGGGAAGAAGACACCAAATCTGTATACCCAAATATAATAAAATCAATAGCTCTACTTTATGATAATTTAGGAATGCAAGATAAAGCAATCAAGGCCGTTGAGGAGGCGAGGGCTGAGAATCCAAGTGATGTTGACCTAATATTAACAGAAGCAAATATAAATTTTCGTTTAGGTAACAATGAGAGGTATTCTNAACTAGTTGCTGAGGCGCTTGAACAAGACCCAACAAATGCCACNTTATATTATAATTTGGGAGTTGTTAGCTCAGAATTGGGAAAAAAAGAAGATGCTGAAAATTATTACAATAAGGCAATTGAGCTTGATCCAAAAATGCAAAATGCATATTTAAACCTTGTATCATTGATTTTAGAACAGGAAAATGAAATTGTTGAGCAAATGAACTCTTTAGGAACATCAAGAGCTGAAAATAAAAAATACGATGAACTTAAATTAAAACGCGAGTCAATATATATGGATTGTGTACCTATACTTCAAAAACTTATTGAGATTGACTCAAAAAGTAACATAGAGGCTATCCAAACTTTAAAAAACATCTATGCAACAGTTGGTGATACTGAAGGGTTTTCAAAAATGAAAGCACTTTTGGAGGAGGTTGAGTCTAAATAACTATATTAATGCTTTAATTAGACTTTTATAAATTATTCTCAATGTTAAAAAAGTTTTTGGAGATTAGTCCTTTCCTATATAAAACTTTCATTTTAATAGCGTCTGTTTTAATAATTTTTTATTTTTTACCTCTAAACAAACAATACTCTATTAAGTTTTCCGAAGGTAAAAGATGGACTGGGAACACTTTGTATGCNCCTTTTGATTTTCCAATAATTAAATCGAAAGAAGAGTTGAAATTAGAAAAAAAGTTGATTGAATCCCGATCGATTTTATATTTTGATCTAAATACACAAGTTTCTGAAAAAATTTTAAATGATTACTCTTTTAAGTTTAATCAATTCTTCAAGAATGATAAAGATTCTTTAAATTTTAAAAAAGGTCTATTTCTTTTAAATTCTTTTCTTAAAAGAGGTATACTTCCATTAAATTTTAATAATACAGAAACGAAACGGATTGCATTGGTTTCTAATAATATAGAAAGTATCTCTGAAAGGGACTCTTTATTCAGACTGGAGAATCTTTCTTTAGAAATTGATAAAATATTATTGAGCGATTCCAAATTTGAAAAAANTAAATTTTATAATTTTTTCTTTGAAATACTGCAACCTAACTTATTGTTTAACAAGGATTTAACAGAAGAATACTTAAAGAAAATTAATTCATCATTATCCTTAACCAGAGACTTAGTTTTAAAAGGAGAAGTCGTTATTGAAACAAACCAAGTTGTCGAAGGAGAAAAACTCAATAAGTTAAAATCTTTGAATTATCAGTTTTCCTCCAAAAATGACAATAATAAAATAAATCGATCAATTCAGATAGGATATTTATTGTTGGTTTTTACTTTACTCCTTATCTCTATGATTTACTTATATAAATTTAGATATGCAGTTTTTGAGGATGACAATAACATAACTTTTATTTTTTTAAATATTTCTCTCTCAGTAATTATGTCTTTGATTTTAGCTGACATAAATCCAAGATTAATTTATGTAGCACCAATTTGTATTTTTCCTCTATTAACAAAAACATTTTTCGACTCCAGAATAGCATTTTTTGTCCACATGGTGTCCGTACTTATAATAAGTTTTACTGTCTTAAATGGGTTTGAGTATATCTTCATACAAATTTTGGCTGGTATTATTTCAATNCTCAGTACTTCTCAAATCTACAAAAGAGCAAATCTCTTTATTTCAGTTGCACAAATCACATTAATGTATTTTTTAGGATATATTGTTTTTTATCTCTTAAGTTCTGGTAATATCGAAAAAGTTGATTTTTTTCAATTTGGATATTTTCTCTCAAATGGAATGCTTACACTTTTTGTCCTCCCTTTAATTTATTTCTATGAAAAAATTTTCTCCCTCGTTTCAGATGTATCACTTTTAGAATTATCTGATACCAATTCNCCTCTTTTAAAGGACTTATCTGATAAAGCTCCTGGCACGTTTCATCATTCATTACAAGTAGCAAATTTATCTGAAGCTTGTGCGAACGAAATTAATGCAAATGCATTATTAACTCGGGTAGGTGCCCTTTACCACGATATTGGTAAAATTAAAAAACCTAACTTTTTTTCTGAAAATCAAAAAGGTAGTATTTCTCCTCATGACGAACTAAGTCCTGAGGAAAGTGCAAAAATTATNATAGATCATGTATCTGATGGGATTAGCTTAGGGAAAAAAAATAAACTTCCGGATAGAATACTTGACTTTATTAGAACCCATCACGGTACATCAAAAGTTTATTTTTTTTATAAAAAACAGATTGAATTATACCCTAATTCAGACATTAAAAAATTTGTTTACCAAGGCCCTAAACCTTTTTCCAAAGAAACTTCAATAGTCATGATGGCGGATTCAATCGAGGCAGCTTCAAAGAGTCTAAAAGAACCCTCTTTTGAAATATTAGAGGAGTTTGTTCATAAAATTATTAATCAGCAAATGGATGAAGGGCAATTTATAAACTCAAACATTACATTTTCAGAAATTGAAGCCGTAAAAAAAGTTCTTATAAGAAAATTAGTNAATATTTATCAATTAAGAATTGAGTATCCTAATTAAAAATTTTTTATCATACTTTGATTTCATATTTCTAATTCTTTAACTTGCGGTTATAAAATGGAGAGGTGGCAGAGTGGTAATGCAGCAGATTGCTAATCTGTGAACGCGTAAGTGTTCCCCGAGTTCGAGTCTCGGTCTCTCCGCACAAAAATGAAATCCCATTAGATTGGGATTTTGTGTTTTTATCAAGAATTATTTCCCATNCAATATCACTATTTATTCAGCATTGGTAACAAAAAATTTCCTATGAAAGTTGTAAACCACGAACGATTATATAGGAGTCTTAGTAGCGAGGGGGAGACTTGAACTCCCGACCTCCGGGTTATGAATCCGACGCTCTGACCGCCTGAGCTACCTCGCCATCAAAACTCGTGCAATATATAAAAATGCTTGAAAAAAAAGCATTAAAAAAATCAATTTAAAATTTACCATGTAAACATTTTTTCGATATATTGCTNATGAAAGTNAATATAATGTCCAGCAAAAAAAATTATAGTCTAGAGTTCAATTTCCATTGCTCTCCACAGTTACTATTTCAATATTTATCTACCCCATCTGGTTTATCTGAATGGTTTGCCGATGACGTAAATTCTAGAGGTGAGGATTTTACTTTTATATGGGAGGATAGTGAGGAATATGCTAAACTTCTTGCGAAGAAAAACAATGAATTTGTTAAATTCATGTGGGTGAATGATGATGAAAATCATGAAAAATATTATTTTGAATTTTTAATAACAGTCGACGAAATTACAAAAGATGTTTCACTTACAGTTACTGATTTTTCTGACGATGAAGAGTTGGAAGAATCAAAAATGTTATGGACAAATTTGGTTGGTGATTTAAAACAGGTTCTAGGAGCAGTCTAACTTTTTAAATTTTAGGATTCAATTATCCTGCAAATTTTCGGGTGCGTTTGACCAAATATATGAGTTCCCTTTCATTTTTTTTGTAAGTCTAGTCCATAAATTTTCCTCTGATTTTTCAAAAATATCCATTAAATTTCCCTCATCTATTTTCCAGCACCTGTCATTTATTTCTTCTAAAAGTTGAATATCAGTCCAACCTGAATAGCCTAAAAAAAACATTATATTTTCTTCATTTAATTCACCATTTTGAGTTTTTGTGATTATTTCGTTTAGGTTACANCCGTAGCTTAAATCTTTTGTTATTTTTNTACTAGATTTCAATTTTAATTTAGACTTGTNAATACAAAATAATCTTTCCTGATCAACAGGTCCCCCAAAGTACACTTTAAATTTTTTAGTTATTCTAGAATGAATATCTGTGAGATTAATTTGTAGTGGTTTATTTAAAATAAAACCCATTGGATTTTTTTTATTTTCATTATCGCAAATTAAAATGACGGATCTTCTAAAGACAAAATCTTCAGCCAAAGACAAATTAGANACAAGAATGCTACCTTTAGAAATCAAAACCTATAAATTTCCAAAAAAAAAATCTCCCGAAGGAGATTTTTAAATAATTAATTACTGTATTAATTAACTGAACTTGATAATTCAGCACCTGCTTTAAATTTAACAACATTTTTTGCAGCAATTTTNATCGTAGCACCAGTTCTTGGATTTCTACCATCTCTCGCAGCTCTTTTTGAAACTGACCATGATCCAAATCCTACTAGTGATACTCTACCACCGCCTTTAAGTGCTCCCCCTACATTGCCAAGAAAAGACTCTAAAGCTTTTTTAGCAGNAGCCTTTGAAATGTCTGCATCTGCAGCCATTGCATCAATTAATTGTGTTTTGTTCATAATATTTAATTTAAATTAACATTTTAGTTAAACAAATATATAGTGTTTATGCCAAGTCTAATGAATTTTAGTGGTTAAAAGACATTAATTGTTAATAACTAAGCGCTATTGTTTATAAAACACAATTATTTAACTCTAAAAAANGACTTTAAATGGTTTCCATTTAAAATCTCCTTTGATTTCATTCTTTTCTTATTTGGTATTTGAATTTCATGACATATTAAAACACCATCTTTGTGAGTTATAATAATTTCATCTTTTATAACTAATAAATTTTCAGAATTCGAATGGTTTTTAGAAAGTTTTACAGATGCACTATAAATTTTAACAATCATTTTACACTCTTTACCAACAAAATTTGTCCATGCTCCTGGATTTGATGATAATCCTCTAATTTTTGCATCAATTTTATTTAGTGGATAGGACCAATTTAATCTAGTGTTTTCCCTATTTAATTTAGGTGCTAAATTTAAATTTTTCTTTTCTGCTTGACTGTATCCACAATTTCCTTTTTTAACTTCATGTAAAGTTGAAATGATTATCTTTTTGCTTAATAAAATCATTTTCCTTTCTAGAGTATCAAATGTTTCTAATTTATTTATTTTAATTTTTTCAGTTAAAATTATTTTTCCACTATCAATTTTATCGTTTATGAAAAAAGTAGTAATTCCGGTTTTATTTTGTTGGTTAATTATAACCCAATTTATTGGTGCAGCTCCTCTGAAATCAGGAAGAATAGATGCATGTAAATTTATTGTTCCAAGAGGAGGTATAGCCCACACCAATTTCGGTAATTTTTTAAATGCAACTACTACAAATAGATCTGCTTTAAAAAGTTTTAATTTTGAAATAAACTGACTATCTGTAAATGATTCAGGTTGTAGAGTTTTAATGTTGTTTTCCGTACAAAAATTTTTAACAGGGCTGGCAATTATTTTTCTTCCTCTTCCTGACTTTTTATCTGGATTTGTCACAACACACTTTATAGTAAAATGCGACTTGTAAATTTCTTCTAAACTGTAGACAGCGAAATCGGGGGTCCCAAAAAAAATTAATTTTAGACTCATTGGTATCTTATAATTTTTTACAAAAATCGATGATAAATTTAAGTCGATCCNTTAATTTTTCAAATGGAACATTTACTGTTTTAAAATGGTTTTTATAGTTCCTTTCTAAAATATTATGAATTTTTAATGATTGACTAAAGTCCTCATGTCTTGAAAAGTCTATTTTGTAATTTTTTTTAATTGGTTTTATTAAAAAAATAATGTCATACTTCAAGTTTGTTAGTTTTCTTTCAAGGTTTAAATTCCTTTTCCCAATAAACTCTAGATAAGATGTAATATCCAATAAACTCCTATCAAAAAAAACTTTNTCATATTTTTTCTGAATAATTGAGTTTTTGTATTGCTCCTCTCTTTTTTCCCACAATATGTTGCTGAATTCTAGTGGATTTTCAAAAAATATATTTTGATTATACTTTTTCTTATATTTTTTAATTAATTCTCTCGAAATTTCATCATAACAATAATATCCCTTATCCTTTAGTGAATTTATAATGGTTGTTTTTCCACCTCCAGGACCACCACTAATTACAATTTTGGATGTATTAATCAATTTTATAATTATTTTTAAAAAATTAAATTTATGATTAGTTCACAAAATTCCGATGAATTTTACCAAAGATTCTTAGAAAAATTAAAAGTTTCTCAGTCATGGCCAGGTATGTACATGTTTAAATTTATAATGCCTACCGATTCTAATTATATAGATGAATTAATTTCAATTTTCAATAAATTTGATATAAGCATATCAAGGAAATATTCTTCAAATAGAAAATTTTTAAGTGTATCGATTAATACTAAGTTGGATTTACCCGAAGAAGTAATCAAAATTTATAAACAAACAACTCATTTTAAAGGTCTCATTAGACTTTAATAAAATTATGATAAAAAGTATTACTTTTGTAGTACTTCAAATCAATCAACAAAACCTTTATGGAATCACTTCAATATAATTCTGACAGACCCGACTTGATAATTCCAGAATATGGTAGACATATTCACCTTATGGTTGAACAAATAATTGATATAAAAGATAAAGANGAAAGAAACAAAAAGGCCAAAGCNGTAATTGATGTTATGGGAAATTTAAANCCTCATCTGAGAGATATTTCTGATTTTCAGCACAAGCTCTGGGATCAACTTTTTATAATGTCAAATTTCAAGCTTGATGTGGATAGTCCTTTTGAAAAACCAGAAGCGGAATTGNTAGCTAAAAAACCNAAACCAATGGATTANCCTAATAATCCTCCTAAATATAGATTTTACGGCAGTAACCTAAAAAAAATGATTGATGCAGCAATCAATTGGGAGGAAGGAGAAATGAAAGACGCNTTAGTATATAATATTGCTAATCATATGAAAAANTGTTTTTTAAACTGGAATAAAGACACTGTTGATGATAANGTTATTTTTGATCATTTAAGTGAACTTTCTGAGGGTAAATTGTCAATTAAAGATGAACTTTTACCACTCACATCTACAGAAATTCTCTTGAAAATGAAATCAAAAAATGGAAATGGACCCAAGAGTAAATCAATGAATAAGCCGAGAAAAGGTCGAAACAGAAAACGATATTAAAGTTAAAATGAGTTCGTTTGTTATTGAAGGTGGTCAATCACTAAAAGGAAGGATAAAACCTCAAGGTGCAAAGAATGAAGCTTTACAAGTCATCAGCAGTGTACTTTTAACAGCTGAAGAAGTAATAATAGAAAACATACCAAATATAATTGACGTAAATCGTTTAATTGAAATTTTAAAGTTTATTGGTGTAAAAATTAATAAACTTAATTCTGGAGAATATTCATTTAAAGCAGATGAACTGGACTTAGAATTTTTAAAATCAGATGAATATAAAAATTTAGCAAAATCAATAAGAGGATCTATTATGATAGTTGGTCCGCTACTAGCAAGATTCGGATTCGGATCTATTCCAAGGCCTGGTGGAGACAAAATAGGTAGAAGAAGATTAGATACACATTTTGAAAGTTTTAAAAAATTAGGTGCCGAATTNAGTTATGATAGAAAAGAAAGTTTTTTTAATATAAAGGCAAAAAAACTGAAAGGATCCAATATTTTACTTGATGAAGCCTCAGTTACGGGCACTGCTAATATTGTTATGGCAAGTGTTCTCGCTAAAGGAAAAACTACTATTTATAATGCTGCATGTGAGCCTTATATTCAACAATTATGTAACTTATTGAATAGTATGGGAGCAAAGATCTCAGGGATAGGTTCAAATTTCTTGATTATTGAAGGTGTAAGTAAATTAAATGGTGCCAGGCATAAAATATTACCTGATATGATCGAGATAGGAAGTTGGATTGGTCTTGCAGCGATAACNAAAAGTGAACTTACAATTGAGAATGTAAACTGGGAGTATTTAGGTCAAATACCAATGATTTTTAAAAAGCTTGGTNTAAGAATAGAAAAAATACACGATAATATTTTTATACCCAAACATAAAAATGGATATGAAATTCAAAGCTATATAGACGGTTCAATTTTAACCATAGCNGATGCTCCTTGGCCCGGTTTTTCTCCTGACTTAATAAGCATTGCTTTGGTGGTTGCAACTCAAGCTAACGGAAGTGTCTTAATTCATCAAAAAATGTTTGAGAGTAGACTTTTCTTTGTTGATAAGTTAATTGATATGGGGGCTAAAATTATACTTTGTGACCCTCACAGGGCAACAGTCAATGGGCATAACTTTAAATCAAATTTAAAAGCATCAGCTATGACATCTCCTGACATAAGAGCTGGAATTGCTCTTTTGATAGCTGCTTTATCGGCAGATGGAACAAGTAAAATTGAAAACATCGGGCAAATTGATAGGGGTTACGAGAATATAGACGAAAAACTAAGAAAGATTGGCGCTAAAATTGAAAGGGTTGAGAGCTGACCTACTTTATTTTTCTTTTTGATATTTTGTTTAAAGTAATTTGTCTTTGACTATTAGATTTAAACCTTAATTTGTCTTTTGATGACGTTTTACTATGCTTGGTTGACCTTCCTTGAACTCTTTTTCTCCATATTTTAAAACTTTTTTCCTTCAGTTCTTTTCTCATCAATCTAATAACATCTTTTTCAACAATACCAAATTGTTTCTCAATAGCATCAAACGAAGTTCTATCTTCCCAAGCCATCTCAATGATTCTATCCAGCTCACGGGGACTAAAAACGATTTTATTCTTCATTTTTAATTTTAATTAGCACTTATGAAAGCTTAATTATCAGAATTGTCAATTGATAACAAGTAATCTTCTGCACATTTTAGATAGTTTGTTTTTTTTAAAATATCCATTTTGTCAAAGCTTCTTACGAGAATTCTCATTCTCGGATTTTTTTCAAAAAACTCTCTTTTTTTATCTATAAAATTCCAAAAAAGTGAATCCCAAATGGTACACCACTCTCCTTTTTTGTAATTACTCATTTTAAGTATATAGTTACTACCGCTTATGTAGGGTTTTGTAGACATAAGGCCTCCGTCAGCGAATTGACTCATTCCATAAACGTTTGGAACCATTACCCAATCATAAGCATCTATGAATAACTCCATAAACCATTTATAAACTTCGTCTGGGTCAAATTCACATAAAAGCATGAAATTTCCCATTATCATAAGCCTTTCAATGTGGTGCGCATATGCTGTAGTATTAATTTTCTTTATTGTGTCGTCAACTGGTTCTATACCAGTGTTTCCATCATAAAAAGATTTACTTATTTTTCTTTTAAAGCCCCAAAAGTTTTTTGTCCTTTCTTCAACCCCTTTGCAAAAGTAAATACCCCTTATAAACTCTCTCCACCCAATAATTTGTCTTATAAACCCTTCACACGAATTAATCACTACATCATTTTTTTTATAAAAATCAATTGACTCCTTAACAATAAATTCAGGTGTGATTAATCCGCTATTAATAAGTGGCGAAAGTAAGCTATGATTTAAAAAAGACTCTTCTTTAACAATTGAATCTTCATATGGACCAAATTCGTTAAACCTATCTTCAAGAAACTTTAAAAACCATAATTTTGCACTTTTGTGATCAGTAGGATAAATAAATTTATCATCGATTAATCCAGGATTTTGAGTGTAATTT
>NHEX02000026.1 GCA_002171475.2 Flavobacteriales bacterium TMED96 | reverse complement strand
TATTGATAAGCTTTTAATTTTTGGGAAAATAATTTTAAAAAAATGCATTTCTTCATCAGAGTCGAAGTTTCTCAAATTTGACTTAAATGTTTTAATTAAGTCTGGTTCAAAAATCTTAAATGCATTTAAAATAGACTCCGTGGACCAAATAAATATACCAGAATTCCAAAAATACATGTTAGATCTTAAAAACTTTTCAGCCAATTTCCTACCTGGTTTTTCAGTAAATCTTAAAACCTTTTGAAATGATTCTCTTGTGTTTTTCACCTTAATGTATCCATAATTGGTGGATGGAAATTTTGGATTTATTCCAAAAGTTACTAGTCGATCACTTTTAGAAACAGTAAATGCATGTTCTACATTTTTATAAAATTCATTTAATTTTTCAATATAATGGTCACTTGGTAGCACGATTACCTTCGACTTTTTGTTTATTTGGCTAATTTTTAAACAGGCATATAAAATTGAAGGGGCAGTATTTCGCTTTACTTGTTCACAGATCAAATTTTTCGAGTTTATTTCAGGAATTTGTTTTAATACCAATTCTTTATATTTTTCATTCGTTGAAATAAAAATATTTTCAATCTGGATAATTTTTTGAATTCTAATAAATGTCTCTTGGATAAGTGTTTTTCCTGATCCTGTCAAATCAATAAATTGTTTCGGAAGAGATTCTTTGCTTGCAGGCCAAAAACGTGAACCCAAACCGCCAGCCAAAACAAGAGCATAAAAATTTTTATCTTTTTTCATTATTGTAGTCTAATACCAGAGTGTTTGGTTGAAAGAGATATAGTTTTCCATTAGAAACTTTTTCGCAAACATACCTCTTTCTTTTTTTACTAATCTTCTTGAAGATGTCTTTTTTTTTATACAAAAAAAATTGTCCCATTTCTAATTTGTCTATATAAAAGTAATCACTTGAAGTATCAAATTTACTTAGGGACATTGATAGTTCTAGGTCTAAATCTGTACTTGATTTTGGATTTTTTAGATATACTCTAAAAGCATCAAGTATGGACAAGGGGAAAATTGACTCTAAGAGGAAAGGTTTGGATATTTCTTTAAATATTTTTTTCCATTCAATACCATGAGGACTAACTTTATTTCCGAATGCTTCAAAAACTAATTGGTGTGAAACTTCATGAAGCAGAGTAATTAAAAATCTAAATTTGTTTGAATCCTTATTCAAAGTAATTTTTTTAGACCCATTACTATATACTCTAAAGTCACCTCTTTTAGTTTTTCTCTCCGAAACCACAATTAAATTTAATTTATGTTCATTTATTAGATCTCCAATATCTTCTTTGGCATTGGATGGAAGAAAACTCATGAGAATCATAATACTCAGAATTTATTTAAAGTGAAAAAACTAGATTCACAAAAGTACTTTTATTGGGTTTTCAATAAAATCCTTCAAAGTCTGTAAAAATTTTGAACCAGATGCACCATCTATTGTTCTGTGATCACAGGCCAAAGTTAATTTCATCGTGTTTGAGACAACAATCTTATTTTTTTTAACAACTGGTTTTTGAATAATACTGCCAACAGATAAAATAGCAGAGTTGGGTTGATTTATAATTGAAGTGAAAGATTCGATACCAAACATTCCTAAATTAGAAATGGTAAATGTGCTCCCCTCAATTTCATCTTGTAATAATTTTTTTTCTTGAGCTCTATTTGCAAAATCCTTAACTTTTAGACCAATTTCATTTAAATTTAAGTTGTCGGCAAATTTTAAAACGGGAACAACTAATCCATCTTCTACCGCAACCGCTACCCCAACATGTACATGTTTATGATGAGTTATTTCATTTTGACTCCATTGACTATTAACTACAGGATGCATACTTAAAGAAAGTGCAGTAGCTTTAATTATTAAATCATTGAAAGAAATTTTTGTTTCAGGCTGCGAGTTGTATTGCTCTCGAAATGAAATGAGATTATCGACATTATATTCGACATTTAAGTAATAATGAGGAGCAGAAAATTTTGAATCTGATAATCTTTTGGCAATTGTTTTTCTAATTTGAGAGTTTTGTATTTGAATACTAGATTCTTTTTCTAATTTTTTAGTAGAATTCGTAGAAGGCATAAAATTTTCGATGTCTCTTTTAATAATTCTTCCTCCATCGCCTGTACCAACTAAATTATTTAGCATGATTCCCTTTTCAGATGCCATTTTCTTTGCCAAGGGAGATGCAAAGATTCTATTAGCCTGAGATTTAACTAATTCATTTTTAGAGATATATTTAGTATTATCAACAATTACACTTTCACTATTTTGTAAGGAAATATTTTCCTCTTTTTGTTTTTCAAGCTTAGTTTCTTTTTCTTCAATAATATCTTTTTGACCAATAGACTTTATAGCTTTTTCAACATCGGTACTTTTGTCTCCAATTATAGCAAGAACTTCATCTACTGGTGCAGATTTTCCCTCTTCAACACCTATATGAAGTAAAGTCCCTTTATGAAAAGACTCAAACTCCATTGTTGCCTTGTCAGTTTCAATTTCCGCGATTATGTCTCCTTCTTTAACTTCATCACCAACTTTTTTGAGCCAGGTTGATACAGTTCCTTCTTCCATTGTGTCACTAAGGCGTGGCATTTTAATTATTTCAAAGTTATTTTGGGCCTTTCTTTCTGTGGATATATCTTTATTTTCAGTTTGCGATTTTTGTTCTAATTTTTCGCTTTCTGAATTTGTAATATTATTTTTTTGTTTAGAGACTTTTTTATCTAAATAAGATGAAATATCTTCATTTTTTTCTCCTATAATAGCCAACATAGAGTCCACTGGAACAGTTTTCCCAGCCTCTACCCCAATATAGAGCAACTCACCTGAATGAAAAGACTCAAACTCCATTGTGGCTTTATCTGTTTCTATTTCTGCTAAAATATCGCCCTCATTAATTTGATCTCCCACCTTCTTAAGCCATGAGGAAACTGTACCTTCCTCCATAGTATCACTTAGCCTGGGCATGTTAATAATTTCAGCCATATTTTATTTTAATTTATGATTTAAAAAAGGATAATTTGGCTCTTCGTAAACGGCGTCATACATAACCGAAATATCTGGATATGGTGATTCTTCAGCAAACTTTTCGCACTCCAAAATTTGGGATTTTACTCTTTGCTCAATGTTAGAGATTTCATTATCATTTAGGTATTTTTTCTCTATAATAATTTTTTTTACCTGAGTGATTGGATCTATTTTTTTATATTCCTCGACTTCTGATTTTGTTCTATATTTTTGGGCATCAGACATTGAATGACCTCTGTATCTGTATGTTTTCATTTCTATAAAAGAGGGACCTTCCCCCTTTCGAGCAAATGAAATCGCCTTATCAAGAGATTTTGCCACGGTAACCGGGTTCATCCCATCTACTGGTTCACAAGGCATATTATAACCTAATCCTAATTTCCAAATTTCTTCATGGCTTGCTGTTCTGGCAACAGAAGTTCCCATTGCATATCCATTGTTTTCAACAATAAAAACAACAGGTAATTTCCATAAAGTTGCTAAATTCAAGGTCTCATGAAGTGATCCCTGTCTGACGGCGCCATCACCCATAAAACATAGAGTTACGCAGTCTCTGTTATGATATTTATCTCCAAACGCCATGCCTGCTCCAAGAGGTATTTGACCGCCCACTATTCCATGGCCTCCGTGGAATCGAAACTCTTTTGAAAAAATATGCATGGAGCCTCCTAAACCTGATGAAGTTCCACTTGCCTTTCCGTAAAGCTCGGCCATAACTCGTTTTGGATCTACACCCATTCCAATTGGCTGAACATGGTTTCGATAAGCTGTTATAATTCTGTCCTTACCAATTTGCATGGCATGAAGTGCACCGGCCAAAATTGCTTCTTGACCGTTATAAAGATGAAGAAAGCCTCTTACTTTTTGCTGAATATAAACAGCTGCTAATTTGTCTTCAAACTTTCTCCAAAAAAGCATGTTTTCAAACCAACTTACGTAGGTGTCTTTTGTTATTTTTTTCATATAATTAAAAAAAATTATCGATTAAACGAGACCACAAAAATACCACTTTTTAGTCAAAAATAATCAATTGTAAAAATCAATTAATCATTATTGATTTCTACATTATTTTCTTCAATTTCTGTATTTTGGTTACTCAAAGGTAATGTAATAGAAAAACGCAAAGTGTTTTCTAAGGGATTTCTAATTTTTGATGTTGAGAATAAATATGAAATATCAATACTAGCAAAATCGATATCAAAACCGGCCCCTAGGGTTAAAAATCTCCTTGAACCCTTTTCTAAACTTTCATTAAAATATCCTGTCCTTAAGGCGAGGGATTTTTGAAATACATATTCTAATCCGAATGCCCATGTTACTTCCTTCAACTCCTCACTAAAGCCGCCTGGAGCATCCGAGAAGGATTTAAAAATACCTTTAATAAAACTCATATCAGGCTGCTGATAACCTATAAAGACTCCGTCTTTATAGGTTGCTACAGGCGATGGAACAAGAAGTTTATTAAGTTCTAAATTGAAACTTAAAACACTTACTTCATCCATAATTAAGTCTAAACTAGATCCTATTTTTATGTTTGTTGGAATAAAGTTTTTTTGGCCACCTTCATCGTATTTTAATCTGGGTCCAATATTTGATATATTAAATCCATGTCGAAATCTCGCAACTCTTTTCTTAAATTTGAAGGTTTTTCCGTTATAAAAACCAGAAATATCAATTCCAATAGAACTAGCAGGGGTTGGATCTGCGTCACTTGAAAGTTTTAAATCTGATCTTATATATCTAGCTGCAACTGCCATTGAAAAAGATTGATTTAGTTTTAGACCATAGGATGCATCTAATGTTAATTCGTTAGGTCTTTCGATTCCCTGTTGAACAATGGTGTTTCCAATTAAATCGTTAAATTGAATATCTCCCAAACTAAAATATTTTAAACTAAAACCCCAAGCGCTTCTATCATTCTTCTTCAGAGAATATGTAATATTTGCTAAAAAAATATCATTAACTAGTTTACTTAAATAAGGAGTATAACTTAACCCAATTTTTTTTTCTTTTTCTGCAAAAACATATTTAGATGGATTCCATTGTTGAGAAAAAACATCTGGAGAGGTTGCCACTCCTAATTCGCCCATACCNGCAGACCTAGCATCTGGTGAAATAAGCAAAAAAGGAACTCCAGTAGTAATTACTCTACTATTATTTTGGGAATAAAGGCTAATTTTTATTAGGAAGAAAATAAAAATTAAAAAAAAATTTCTAAAATAGGACAATTGCTTTCGTTTCGTATATAACGCCATATAATGGAATTTCTTATACTAATCATAAATACATTAGCATTTTTAGTAATAATATTTGCAATATTTTTTCGTTATAAATTGCAAAAGGAAAAAAAACTTAAATAATTTTGCATGAATAAGTTGTATATTGCAGAAGATTTGAATTTCAGAATGAAAAAATTATCTAAACTATTAGAAGTTCGATTTCTATTTCTAATTATTTCCCTTCTTATTATTTCATGTGGTAAAAACAACGCCTCTAGGGCTACTGGCTGGGACATTAATTCCAAAAAAGGTGGTTTTCAGTATAATATTGATTATGAAGATCAAGAAACAGGACCTGGACTAGTGTTTATTGAAGGTGGAACGTTTACTAAAGGTCAAGTTCAAGATGACGTTATGCATGATTGGAATAATACCCCCACAAGACAGCATGTTATGTCATTCTATATTGACGAAACTGAAGTAACTAATATTATGTATTTGGAATATCTAGATTGGTTAAAAATTGTTTTCCCTCAAGATAACCCTGATTACAAACAAATATATGAAGGTGCCCTACCAGACACTTTAGTTTGGAGAAACCAACTTGGATACGTAGAAGAGTTAACTACTAATTATCTTAGACACCCCGCTTATGCAGAATACCCAGTTGTAGGAGTAAACTGGTTACAGGCGGTTCAATTTGCTGAGTGGAGAACTGATAGAGTAAATGAATTTCTTTTAGAAAGAGAAGCTTATATCGAAAAAGATGTTCGGTATGGTATCAATCAAGTTGAAGGCGGACAAGTAGATGCTAACAGCACATTCAACACAAGAGCATACCAAAAGAATCCGTCTGCTTCCTATGGTGGAAAAATTGACAGTATTGCAGGAAAAAAGGGAAAAATAAAGGATACTATTAGTGTCTATGCAGGAATAGATAAAGGTTTACTCCTACCTTCGTATAGACTACCAACAGAGACAGAATGGGAATACGCTGCTTTGGCGTTGGTTGGAGATAGAGCGTATAATGCTTATCGAGGGAAAAAAAAATATCCTTGGAGTGGTGAATATACTAGGTCTAGTGATAGAAGAACTGAGGGTGATCAACTTGCAAATTTTAAACTAGGTGAAGGAGATTATGGCGGAATTGCCGGTTGGTCAGATGACGGCGCTGATATTACAATTCAAGTAAAAGCGTATCCACCAAATGATTTTGGTGTGTACGATATGGCAGGAAATGTCGCTGAATGGGTTTCAGATGTTTACAGACCCATTGTTGATGACGAGGCAAATGACTTTAATTATTATAGAGGCAATGTTTATTTAAAAGAAATTATTGGTCCTGACGGAAAAGCTGAAATAATTCAACCTGATCAATTAGTTTACGACACGCTTCCCAATGGAAAAGTTCTTCTAAAAAGAATACCTGGTCAACTAAAACAGGTTCCAATTGATGAAGAAGAAACTTTTTTGAGACAAAATTTTACAGAAAGTGATAATAGGAATTTTAGGGACGGTGACATTGAATCAACTCGTCAGTTTGCCGGTCAATTAGGCTCAGACGACGAAGGTGGTGATGGAAGACCAGAATCAACTAAAATGTATGATGCACCAACTCACCCAAAAGTAGCAAAAGATCAAGATGGCAATATTATTAGATCAAAAGATAGATCAACTAAAAGAACTTCACTGATAACTGATGAAGTGAGAGTTTACAAAGGCGGATCATGGAAAGATCGTGCATACTGGCTTGACCCCGCTCAAAGAAGATACCTGCCCCAATATATAGCAACTGACTATATCGGATTTAGGTGTGCAATGACTAGACTTGGGTCTAAAAGCAAAAAAAAGAAATCCGCTCGACATAAAAGAAGAGGTTAATTTAAATTTTAAACCGTTTTTACATCATGAAAATAGATGACCTTCATTCTCTATTTTCGAAAAGTTCAGGAATATCGACCGATACTAGAACAATTAAAAAAAACGATATATTTTTTTGCTTAAAGGGGGAAAAGTTTGATGGAAATTTATTTATTGATCAAGCATTTCACTTGGGGGCATCGTTTGTAATATATGATGATGAGAAACTTGATTATAAATCAGAAAAGGCTATCAAAGTAAAAAATGTATTAAAAACTTTACAAGCGTTAGCTAAATATCACAGATCAAAATTTAATATCCCGGTTATTGGCTTAACCGGTTCAAATGGAAAAACAACATCAAAAGAGCTAATCAATAGCGTTCTTTCACAAAAATTTAATGTTACATTCACCTCAAATAATTTCAACAATCACATTGGTGTTCCTTTAACTATTTTAAAAATAAATAGAAAAACAGATTTAGCGATAATCGAAATGGGTGCAAATCACTTAGGTGAAATCGATCTATTATGCAATATAGCAGATCCTAATATTGGTTATATAACTAATTTTGGAAAAGCCCACCTTGAGGGTTTTGGTGGGATAGAGGGCGTTATAAAAGGCAAAAGTGAATTATATGAGTATATAAGAGAAAGCAAAGGGGTTATATTAATCAATAACGATGACAGAATTCAAAGAGAAAAATCAAGAGGAATTAACACTTTTTCATTTGGTAAGTCGAAAAAATCTGATTATTCAATTTATAATACCTCATCCAATAATAGCTTTTGTGAGGCAAGCCTGAATGACAAAAAAATTACATCAAATCTATATGGAGAATACAACTTTGAGAATATCAACGCATCTATAGCTATGGGTATTCATTTTGGCCTAAGTTTTGAACAAATTGAAAATGGAATTAAGAATTATATCCCGAAAAATAATCGTTCAGAAATGATAAAAACAAAAAATAATTTACTTTTTGTTGATTCATACAACGCTAATCCGAGCAGCATGAAATTATCAATCCAGTCCTTTATGAAATTTAAGGAAGTAAAAAAAACCTTAATCCTTGGAGATATGCATGAAATTGGAAAAACTTACTTAATTGAACATGAAAGAATACTAAATTCTGTTAAAAATAATAAGGACTTGAAAATTTTTCTTGTAGGAAAAATATTTAATCAACTCAAATTTAACTCTGGAAGAATACATTTTTTTAATGAAACAAATGAACTAATTGAATATTTTAAAAAAAATCTAATTACAGGTCATACAATTTTACTTAAGGGGTCAAGAAAAATTAATTTGGAAAAGGTCATTCCCATACTTTAACTAAAGTATAAATTCATAAATAATTACTGCAGTTAAAATTCCTTCTAAATAAGCAATAATTGCCATATCATATGTACTCAAGTTAAATTTGTCCATAACCATTTTCATTATTTTCTTGTGCCATTTTAACATTTTATACTTAAAAAAATTCTATTTAACTTTTTAAAGTTAATTAATTAGGAGTAATAAGTCGGAGTGTTTTTTTAACCGATTTAATTTTATAAATACCATCATTTACATTCAAATTCTCACCATCTATTTGAATATTTTTAATAGGCTTCTGTGGAGTTATATTTAAATTTTCAATTTTTTTATAAATATTCTTGCTAGGATAAAAATTTAAACCAAGAACTATTTTGAATACGTTTATGATGTTTTTAAAATAAGATATATTTTCAACAATAAACATATCTAATAAACCATCATCAGTTTTTGCTTTTGGAGTGACTGTGAAATTATAGCCTTGTTGATTTGTATTTGACACAACTAAAATTAACGGATTACTAATGATTCTTTCACCCTCAAATCATTATATCATTAAATAAATTATAATCTTAATTAAATATTATTTAAGAATGAACCCAAGGAATCTTTAAATTCAATACCCTCTAATGATCGATTTTTTGATAATTTTTTATTGGCTGACAAACCCCAAAGAATAATTTCTTTATAGAAGGAAAAATCAATCAAATTAATGTCTGAGCAATACTTTTCGATTAATTTATTTAGGGGTTCTATCGATTCGAGAGTGTCTTTATACTCCTTATCTGTAAAATCATCTCCTAAAAAAATATCGTTTTTACTAAACCAGAATAAAATTTCGTCATATGGAGTAGATTCTTCCTCTTTTTTTAACTTTTTAATTTCTGGGAAAACATCATTAAAAGTCTTTAAAATAGAATTATTTATTAAAGTGAAAGATATTTGATCTGCACCCTCTAATTCTCCCTCATAAACTAATTCTATCTTGCCATTAATTGACGAAATTGTTCCTAAAAAGTCAGTGAGTCTAACTGAGGTTGATTTTTCTCCATTAATAATTAATCTTCTTCTGGCAGTACTTATTAAATTTTCATATGCTGAAATACTTAGCCTAGCGCTAACTCCACTCTTTAAATCAACAAATTCACTTTTTTTTGCTTCGAAACCAATTTGTTCAACTAAATCCTTAGCTATTTCAGGTACATATATTTTTTCTAGGGAATCTTCTTTTATGTTGGACTCCTGCTGCGTTATCCTCTTTGCTATTTTTATGTTGAGTGGATAGTGGGTGAGAATCTGGGATCCAATTCTATCTTTTAAAGGTGTTACTATACTTCCCCTATTAGTATAATCCTCTGGATTAGCAGTAAAAATAAACTGAATATCAATGGGTAATCTGATTTTAAATCCCCTGATCTGTATTTCTTTTTCTTCTAAAATGGAAAAAAGTGAAACTTGAATTCTAGCTTGAAGATCTGGTAATTCGTTAAGAACAAAAATTGATCTATGAGCCCTTGGAATCATACCAAAATGAATAGACCTTTCATCAGAATATGACAGCTTCAAATTTGCTGCCTTTATGGGGTCAATGTCTCCAATTAAGTCAGATACAGTTACATCAGGGGTTGCAAGTTTTTCGAAAAATCTTTCACTTCTATGAATCCAATCAATAGGGGTATCATTCCCTTTTTCACTTATAATTTGTTTACCTTCATAAGAGATAGGGTTTAAAGGATCTTCATTAATTTCACTCCTTTTTATTATCGGTACCCATTCATCAAGCAAAAAAATCAATTGACGAGCTAATTTGGTTTTTGCCTGGCCTCTAAGACCAAGAAGATTAATATTGTGTCCAGATAGTATCGCTCTTTCTAAATCTGGGATTACTGTATTTTCATATCCATGTATAAACTCAAAAGTTGGAGTCCCAGACTTTAATTTATTTTCTAAATTCCTAGCAAGCTCTTTTTTAACAGATTCAGGTTTATAATCTGTTTTTTTTTAATTCCGATAACTTTTTTATTGAAGGCTTATTCATTTATATTCTTTTTTTTCTGTTAGTTTCATAATCTTCAAAAATCATTCCGCCAAGATTATCAAGGCCAGCATAAAGTGCTTTACCTCCGTTAATTTTAGTGAATTCTTTTACAAAGTGTTGTANATANTGGTCTTGAGCAATCATAAATGTAGTTATTGGAACTTTTAACCTATGAGCAATTTTAGCCATTACATAACACTTATTCACAATTTTTGNGTCAAGTCCAACACTATTTTTATAATATGAACCGTCTTTAAGGGAAAGACAGCTCGGCTTTCCGTCAGTTATCATTAAAATTTGTTTGTTATTGTTTTTTTTTCTTCTTAGAATTTCTAANGCAAGTTCCAACCCGGCCACCGTATTTGTATGGTATGGACCTACTTTTAAATATGGAAGTTCTTTAATGGGTATTGGTCTAGCATCATTACCAAAAACTATTATGTCCAGAGTNTCTTTTGGATACCTAGTTGTAATTAACTCTGAAAGGGCCATGGCAACATTTTTAGCAGGAGTAATTCTGTCCTCACCATATAATATCATGCTATGACTGATGTCAATCATCAAAACTGTACTCATTTGTGAATTGAGTTGTCCATCATAAACGACCAAATCATTTTCTACCAAATTTAATTCGGAACTTCCTGTTCTTGAATACATATTTTTCAAACTTTCAGTAACTGCAATGTCTTCAATTGAATCTCCAAAATTATAATCTCTAAGGTCTGTCATGTCATGGTTTTTTGTTCCACTTAGATTTGTTTTATGATTTCCAGACTTTGATTTTTTTATCTTACCAAAAATTTTATCCATTGCGTATTTTCTTAATACCTTTTCCATTTTTGAGGAAATTTTTAAGAGTTCACTCGATCCGCTAGGATTTATTTCTTGAGTAACATATCCCTTTGTCAGAAGATCATTTACAAAGTCGTCNATTGTATAATTTTCATCTGTAAGTTTGTACTCTTTGTCTAGCTCTCTAAGCCATTCAATAGCCTCATCAAAATCACCAGATGTATANACTATTAACTCTTTAAAAATATTAAATAGTTTTTCAAAAGGACTTACTTCTTCCTCTATAAACTTCGAAAAGTTCCAACCCGATAATTGAAAATCCATACCAAANTTTNNCTAAACTTAATAAAAAACCATAACCACTTTGCTAAATTTTTATAAGAAAAATTTATTNTCNAAAGATAGATTTAGCAATTATTGNTGATGACGCATTTAATATTCAATTATTAAAAATTAATTCTTTAAATATTGAAATAAGGTATTGATGTTCTAAATTTGTGGTTAATTAAATNGCAACGTGCTAATCGTATGAGTCTATATACTGACTATTTAAAAGAAATTGAAAATAGAAAAAATCAAGGTTTAAGTCCCAAGCCGATTGATGATGCTTCTCTGCTTNATGAAATCATAGNTAATATAAAAGACAAGGGAAACAAACATAGGACCGCTTCAGTAGATTTTTTTATTTACAATGTTTTACCTGGGACAACAAGTGCTGCTGGTGTAAAAGCAGATTTTCTAAAGAAAATTATTCTGGGACAGGAAAATGTGGAAGAGATTTCGCCAAAATTTGCATTTGAACTNTTAGGCCATATGAAGGGAGGGCCTTCCATTAGGGTTTTACTTGATATTGCTNTTGAATCGACTAATGCTAGCGCTAAATCGGCATGTGAAGTTTTAAAAACACAGGTTTTTCTCTACGAAGCTGACATGGAACGGTTAGTAAATGCTCATAAAGAAGGAAATAAAATTGCTTTGGAATTACTTGAAAGTTATGCTAAAGCAGAATTTTTTACTAAAATGCCAGAAGTTCCTGAAAAAATTGAGCTCGTAACATTTGTGGCTGGAATTGGAGATATCTCTACAGATTTACTTTCCCCTGGTAGTGANGCACATTCAAGATCTGATAGAGAATTGCATGGACAGTGCATGTTTGATCATAACAAAGAGCAACAAAAAGCGCTTTTAGAATTAAAAGAAAAATATCCAAACCGCAGAGTAATNCTTATTGCAGAGAAAGGAACAATGGGTGTTGGTTCTTCAAGAATGTCAGGAGTAAACAATGTAGCTTTGTGGATAGGGAAAAAAGCTAGTCCCTANATACCGTTTATTAATATCGCTCCAGTAATTGCAGGAACCAACGGTGTTTCNCCAATTTTTTTAACAACGGTAGGCGTCACTGGTGGAATAGGTTTAGACTTAAAAAATTGGGAAAAAACTTATGACAAAAANGGGCAACTTGTTTTAGACGACAATAATGAACCTGTATTAAAACAAACATATTCTGTCGAAACTGGAACTTTACTCACAATAAATACAAAAACTAAAAAATTATACAAAGAGGGTAAAGAAGTAATGGATATTTCTTCTGCATTTACTCCCCAAAAAATCGAGTTCATGAAAGCNGGCNGTTCTTATGCAGTCGTTTTTGGTAAAAAGCTTCAAACTTTCGCTGCAAAGACTCTTAATTCAAATATTGAAAATATTTATGCACCNTCAAAAGAAATATTTAATGAAGGTGTAGGACTTACTGCTGTAGAAAAAATTTTTAATAAAAATTCTGTTGGAACTTNAAGAAACATTCTTCATGCTGGATCGTATGTTCGAGTAAAAGTAAATATTGTTGGATCTCAAGATACCACTGGTTTAATGACATCCCAGGAACTTGAAATGATGGCTGCAACACTAATTTCTCCTGTCCTTGATGCTGGTTATCAATCTGGATGCCATACTGCATCCGTTTGGGATTTAAAGTCTCAAGAAAACATCCCCAGGTTAATGAAATTTATGAGTGACTTTGGTCTTATCACAGGGCGGGATCCACAAAACAAATATCATCCCTTAACTGATGTAATTCATAAAGTATTAAATNANATTACTATTGACGATTGGGCTATTATCATTGGTGGTGATTCACANACCAGAATGTCAAAAGGCGTTGCTTTTGGAGCTGATTCTGGAACTGTAGCACTTGCTCTCGCAACGGGTGAAGCNTCAATGCCGATTCCTGAGTCAGTAAAAGTNACTTTTAAAGGTAAAATGCATGAACATATGGATTTTCGAGATGTAGTCCACGCTACACAATCCCAAATGCTTAAAAAATTTGGTGGAGAAAATGTNTTTCAAGGGAGAATAATAGAAGTTCACATTGGTACCTTACCATCAGACCAAGCTTTCACATTTACTGACTGGACCGCTGAAATGAAAGCTAAAGCATCCATTTGTATATCCGAGGACGATACATTAATTGAATCTTTGAAAATTGCTAAGGCTAGAATACAAACAATGATTGATAAAGGGATGGATAATAACAAAAAAGTTCTTCAAGGGCTAGTTGACAAAGCAAATAAGAGAATAGAGGAAATTAAATCTGGTGAAAAACCTGCTCTAACTCCTGATGAAAATTCTAATTATTATGCAGAATTTGTTGTGGATTTAAACATCATTGAAGAACCTATGATAGCCGATCCAGATGTCCACAATGAAGATGTTTCTAAGCGTTATACCCATGATACGATACGTGAACTTTCTTTTTATCAAGGAAAAAAACATGTTGATTTAGGATTTGTTGGTTCCTGTATGGTTCATAAAGGAGATATAAAAATTGTTTCTAAAATGTTGAAAAACCTAGAAGAATTTCAAGGGGAAGTAAAATTTAAAGCGCCTCTAGTAGTCACAGCACCAACATATAATATTATTGATGAACTAAAAGAGGAAGGTGATTGGGAAATTCTTCAAAAGTATTCTGGCTTTGAATTTAACGACGATGCTCCCAAAAATACTGCCAGAACAGAATACGAAAATATACTATACCTTGAGCGGCCAGGTTGCAATCTTTGCATGGGTAATCAAGAAAAAGCTGAAAAAGGTGATACAGTTATGGCTACTTCTACGAGATTGTTTCAAGGTAGAGTAGTTAAAGATTCAGACCGTAAAAAAGGTGAATCTTTACTTAGTTCTACCCCTGTTGTTGTTCTTTCGGCTATACTTGGTAGGACGCCAAACTTTGAAGAATACAAAGCTGCTGTTAGAGGAATAAAACTAACCCAATTTGCGCCTCCTGTAAATAAATTGACCTCGAAACCTGGACATTTATTGTCTTACTAGCATTTGATTTAAATAGGGTTT
>NHEX02000025.1 GCA_002171475.2 Flavobacteriales bacterium TMED96 | reverse complement strand
TCTCATCTATTTCAACTTTGGTAATTCCGTATTGAAATTTTCCGTTTGGTAAAATTCCAACTGGAGCTCTAGCGTTTCCATTACTACCAATTCCAATAGTATAGGTTTTAATATTAAATTCCGATGCCAATTCAGCAGCAATTTTTGGATCAATAAAACCAGAATTGTTCACACCATCTGTCAATAATATAATTACTTTGCTTTTTGCCCTACTGTCCTTTAATCTGTTAACCGCAGTAGCAAGACCCATACCGATTGCAGTACCATCATCTATAACGCCTTCAAAATTAATTTTGTTCATAGTGTTTTTTACCATTTGTTTATCGCTCGTTATTGGAGTCTTAGTGTAGCTCTCGCCAGCATAAATAATCAGTCCTATTCTATCATTCGTGCGTTGATTAATAAAGTCGCTTGCAACATTTTTTAAGGCAGTTAATCTATTGGGTTTTAGATCTTGAGCCAACATACTTGACGATACATCAATGGCCATAACAATATCAATTCCTCGATTTGTTTTAGTTTTAGAAGAAACATCCACAGTTTGCGGTCTTGATATTGCTAGAATTAGTAGCGATAATGCAATTAATCTAAAAATAAATAAAATGGGGTGTAACTTTTCTATAAGTGAAGGAACACTTTCGAAAGCTTTAAGTGTAGGAATACTAAGTTTAGCTTTTACTTTTCCTTTGTTGTAATAATGCCACAGAGATAATAGAGGAATAAGTATTAAGAGCCACAATAATTCGGGATTAGCAAAATATATATCTTCCATTTTAAATCTTTCTAATTATTTCTAGAGAATCAAAAATTCTCTTTTCAATCTTTTCACCATAAATATCGTTTTGTAAAAAAATAATTTGCAGTGATATTTTTACTTCGTCTAAAGGAAATACGACCGAAACAAAACGATATCTGTCAAAAGAGTTTCCATTTTTTAAGTCCATAGAACCAAACAATCGAAGGGTTTCGGTCCCATCTAAGGTTTTAAATGTATCATTTTGCACTAATAAATTAACAGCTCCTTTTTCTTCGAGTGATTTTACTTCAAAATCCATTATCTTTCTTAGTAAGGCCTCTTGATCCTCCTTTGATTTTTTTTCATTAGTTTGTTTATCAACTTCTAAAAAAGTTAGATTTATTCTGAAATCATCATAGTTTTTACCATAAAAATAGGTAGTGGATTCTTTATTTGTAGATTTGTCCCTTAGAAGAACATTCGGAGTTTCTATAGAAATTGGCGGTGTGCCATATTGGCTTTTTATCCAGTTGCCATCCAATAATAATTTAGTTGGTTTTCTAAGTATAGTATCTTTAATTGGAGTATATCCAAAGTATAAAATACTGCCAATTGAAATTGACACCAACACAATCAAAGATCCCAGACCTACTAATTGAAATCTTTTTTTTCTTCTTTTTTTTAGTTGCTCTCTTTTAAATGCAGCGGTTGTTTCTATTTCTTCTTGAGTTGGTTCAGGGATAGCTTCTTTGGTGTCGTAAACAACTTTTTCTATTAAATTCCTATCGTTAATTGCAATTTCACTTTTAGGTTGAGATAAAGCGAATTTTGCTAAATCAGCATTTTCAAGAACATGTTTTAAGGTCTCAAGTGTCTCAGGTTTCAATTCTAATTTTCCTTCTTTTTTTTGCTGTCGCAAACTTTTTATTAGTTCACCCGTTGTACTTTCCAAAGCAGATACTTTTGCATCTTCCTCTAAATATTTCCTTAGTACTTCTGTTATTTTGGAATAATAAATCTTAAATTCTTTTTGCTTTACAAGGTCTTCTTTTTCAATATCTTTTAATGCATTAATTGCTTTTTCAAAAGGAGGCTGTTCATCAATAATTTCTTCCATTTTTTTCTGGAATTTTATATATAAAAAATAGAGTACAAGAATTAACGCAATAAGACATATGATTAAAAATATATTTTCAATTAAACCTTTATAAGATTTTTTCACTTCTACAATTGGCTTAATATCAAATAATGGCTGCTTGAGTGTATCTACTTTGACATTGGCTATTTGTACCTGAAGNGAATCTGAAAAAAAAGACTTACCATCAACAAAAACTTTTTGAGGAGGAATCCAATATCTTCCGGAATCAAAGTTTATAAGTGAATATTCCTTAGTTAAAATAAATTTATTTTTGAGCTTTAAGGTATCAACTGGCTTTTCTTCAATAATTTCAAAAGGGGTGAAAAAAGGTTTAGCAGGAAATTCAACAAAGAATAGTGAATCAGANTTTATTTTTATACCATATTTAATTTCTTCTCCAATTTTAACCTTTGTGGAATCAATAGTTGTTAAAATTTCTTTTCTCTGCTGAGCAAATAGAATATTTGATATTAAAAGTAAAACGATTTTAATTTTCATTTTATGCCCTAGCTTTAAAGTATGCTAAAAGTTTTTTTACATAGCTTTCATCCACACAGCAATTAATTGTCCCGGCTCCATTCATTTTAAAAATATTTAGAAATTCAGACTGCTTTTCATAGAAATAGCTCGAAAAAGCACTACGTACTTTTTTAGAACTGGTATTAATAAATCTATTTTTGTCTGTCTCTATATCAAAAAAAGAAACAAATCCCAAGTTAATAATACTTTCTTCAGATTTGTCAAAAACTCTAATACCAGTTAAATCATGCTTATTAGATGCGATCCTCAAATTTTTTTCATAATTATCATCCAAAAAATCAGATAACAAAAATACTATAGCCTTTTTTTTAAGTATACTGGATATAAACTCTAAAGGAACAGAAATATTTGTAGATTTATTTAAAGGCTTAAACTCAATCAGTTCTCGAATTATTCTCAATATATGGGATCTACCTTTTTTGGGTGGAATAAATAATTCTATTTGATTAGAAAAGAGAATTAGACCTACTTTATCATTATTTTGAAGAGCTGAAAACGATAAAGTAGCTGCAATTTCTGTGATAAAATCTCTTTTAAATTGTGTGTTTGTTCCAAAAAATTCAGAACCACTTACATCAACTAAAAGCATGAGAGTTAACTCACGTTCTTCTTCGAAAATCTTTACGTAGGGTTCATTATATCTAGCTGTAACATTCCAATCTATTGAGCGAACATCATCGCCGTATTGATATTGGCGAACTTCACTAAAAGTCATACCTCTTCCTTTGAAAGTACTATGGTATTCTCCACCAAAGACATTGTCACTTAAACGTCTAGTTTTAATTTCAATTTTTCTAACTTTTTTAAGTAGTTCTTTGGTATCCATAAATTTTAAAAAAATGTTTACTAAGGAACTTCAACTTCATTAATTATATCTGAAATTATGTCCTCGGAAGAAATGTTTTCAGCCTCAGCCTCATAAGTAAGTCCTATTCTATGTCGAAATATATCGTAAACCACTGATCTTACATCTTCAGGGATTACATACCCTCTGTGCTTTAAAAAAGCATAACATTTTGATGCAACAGCTAAGTTTATACTTCCTCTAGGAGATGCTCCAAAGTTAATTAATGGTTTTAATTTTTCTAGATTGTACTTTTCAGGAAACCTGGTAGCAAAAACTAGGTCTAATATATAACGCTCTATTTTTTCATCCATATAAACTTCTCTAACGGTTTGTTGAGCAGTAATTATTTGCTTTGTTGTAGCTACAGGCTTGATAGAAATTGGTTTTAAATCCAAATTTTGTTTTACTATATCTTGCTCGTCTTTAATATCCGGATAATCTATAACAGTTTTCAACATAAACCTGTCTACTTGTGCTTCTGGTAGTGGATACGTTCCCTCTTGCTCCACAGGGTTTTGAGTCGCCATAACTAAAAATGGTTGCTGCAGCTTGAACGAGGTGTCACCAATGGTAACCTGCTTTTCTTGCATTGCCTCTAAAAGAGCAGACTGAACTTTTGCTGGAGCACGATTAATTTCATCTGCTAAAACAAAATTGGCAAAAATTGGTCCTTTCTTTATTGTAAAATCATTTTCTTTAATATTGTAAATCATTGTGCCTACAACATCAGCAGGTAACAGATCGGGAGTAAATTGAATTCTACTAAAATCGGCTTTAACTGCTTTGCTGAGTGTATTAATAGCCAATGTTTTTGCAAGACCCGGAACCCCTTCAAGTAAAATGTGACCCTGCCCCAGCAGACCAATTAATAATCTCTCTATCATATTATTTTGACCAACAATTGATTTATTAATTTCTAGAACTAACAAGTCGATAAAAGCACTATCCTTTTCAATTTTTTCATTTATTTTTTTAATATCAATATCTTTCTTTGAAACCATAATTTATTTTTAGCGGAACAAAATTCTTGTTTTTTTTAAGTATATCTTGTTAATAATTGGTTAAAAGTTGTAATCACATAAAAATTAAAAATGTTTATTTTAATAAAAATCAATAACTAAAACAGTATTAAATATCATGAATAGGATTATTATTGGAACTATGAATTGGGGGAAGTGGGGGAAAAATTTTTCAATAAAAGAAATGTCAGATAAAATTAAATTTTGTTTTGATCACGCGCTAAACACATTTGATCATGCAGATATATATGGTGGCTACACGACAGAAAGTGAGTTTGGCAGATCTTTCAAATTATCAGGTATCAACAGAAAAGATCTTTTTTTTATAAGTAAATGTGGTATACAATACCCCTGTGATTCAAAGAATTATGTTATTAAACATTATAATTACTCAAAGCAGCACATAATTAATTCTGTGAACAATTCATTATCTAATTTAAAAACCGATTATTTAGACTTATTATTACTTCATCGTCCTAGTCCGTTGATGAATACGGATGTGATTTCAGAAGCCGTTGATGAATTAATAAAAAAAGGGAAAATAAAGGATTTTGGAGTTTCTAATTTCAAACCATCACATATTGAATTACTTTCAAAAAATGTTAAAATTTCTTGGAATCAAATTGAATTTTCAATTTCAAATTCATCTCCAATGCTTGACGGTACAATTGACTTTCATGAGGTCAATGATATAGGTACTATGGCATGGAGCCCACTTGGTGATTTTTTTAAAATAGATAGTCCAAAAAATCAAAGATTAAAAAAAATATTTAAAGAATTAACTGAAAAATATAACACTAATTCTGAAAATCTTCTACTGGCATGGATTTTAAAACATCCATCAAGAATTCATCCAATAATTGGAACTACAATCAATGAGAGGGTTGAAAATGCATGTGATTCATTGAAGATTAATTTAGATATTGAAGACTGGTTTAGTATTTTTGAAGCTCAAAAAGGAGAAAGAGTACCATAGAAAAAATGGAAGGAAAAATTATTTTAATTACGGGCGCAAGTAGCGGAATTGGTAAAGCCACAGCAGAAGTGCTTGGGGATGATAAAAACAAGCTTATAATTTGTGGAAGAAGAAAAGATCGTCTTGAAAAATTAAGATCTCAAATTAATGGTGAAGTCCACATTTTAACTTTTGACGTGAGAGATAAAAAATCAGTATTTGACTCTATATCTTCAATTCCCAACAAACTAAAAAATATTGATGTATTGATAAACAACGCAGGTAATGCACATGGCATGGATTTATCACATGAAGCAAATCTTGACGATTGGGATGCTATGATTGATTCAAATGTAAAGGGTCTCATTTATGTTACCAAAGCAATACTCCCTATAATGACAAAAAGAAATCAAGGGCAAATAATAAATATGGGTTCAATTGCGGGATTTGAGGTTTATCCAAAGGGTAATGTCTATTGTGCAAGTAAATTTGCAGTTGATGCATTCACAAAAGGTTTGAGAATTGATTTGAATAAATTTAATATTCGAGTTTGTGCAATACACCCTGGACTCGTAGAAACAGAATTTTCAATGGTAAGATTCAAAGGGGATTTGCAAAAATCGAAAAAAGTNTACAAAGACATTAACCCATTAAATCCATTTGATGTAGCAAATGCTATCAACTATATGATAAATGTTCCTCTAAGAGTTACCATTTCTGATCTTACAATTTTAGCTACAGATCAAGCAAATGCAACAATAATTAATAGAAAATAACTTTTACTTAACACCAAGCATTCTTAAAGCAAAGCTCTCCGGGCTTTCTTGATAAATCCCTGAGAATTTTAAATTTGCTTCAATTGCGTTTTTTCTAAGATAGTCAGCATGTAAAAAACTATGATAGAGCACATCAAAATCTATCTCATTATTCGTATTTATAATATCTTTTCCCGCCCTATTTGAAATGTAAAAAGGTGGGTCCATTTTGTCCATCATCGATGAATAGTCAAGTTTTTCGAGTAACTTTCCGTCTGGCTCACCTTTATAAAAATTTAAATAAATTTTATCTAGTTCTGAATATAATTTTCTCATTTCNTCAATATTGAATCCGTTAAAAACTTTTTCCCATTTGTAAACATTATAGGAGGACTGAGCTTCTATAGCTAGAATACCCGAGATTCTTTGAAATTTATTATCTTTAAAACCATTCCAAAGTGATATTCCAGCCCCCGCTGAGACACCTGAGAGAAATATACCTTCGTCTTTTAAGTTCAATAATTTTCTTTTTTGTTCTAAAAATGAAATTACGTTTTCACCATCTTCAAGTGAGGTTAGTATTCCCTTTGAACCGTCAGAGTCCAGAAAAGAATAATTAGCACTCACTATAATTATACCTTCTTTTATAATTTTTAAAAAAATGCTTGATAAATGTTCTTCAAAAATATCTGATTTGTCTCCTCCTACAAATGCACCTCCATGGAAGAAAATTAGAAGACCTTTAGGACTTTCAATGTCTGGTATGTGAATATCTAATTTATTCCTTGATTTTTCTCCATATATAACATTTTCAAAAAAGATAGAATTGTCGTCAATTCTCGAAACCGAAGCCTTTACACCAAAATTCAACTCTAAATCTTTTAAATTATAACTATTTTCCTCATTTGTACAGCTTATAAAGCTTACTATTATAAAAACCAAGAGATATTTTGGATTCGTCATGGAATTCGAGAATTCATATATTTTATTCACTTTTTTAATTTAAAAAATGATTATTGAATGGATATCTTGTGATATGAATTTTTTTAATCTCTTTGAAAATGTTTTTTTTCAAATCATCAATTTTTTCCTTTTTTAATGCAGATATAAAATAGGCTTTACCATTTATCCTAGACATCCACGTTTTTTCCCATTCTTTAATTGTATAATGCTTTGAGGTCTTATTTGTGACTAAATCGTCNTCTTCAATTATTTCTGGCACATATGCATCAATTTTATTAAAAACTAAAACAATTTTTTTATCACTACATCCAATTTCTTTAAGAATTAAATTAACTGAGTTTATATGATTTTCAAAACAATCATGAGAAATATCCACAATGTGTAATAACAAATCCGCTTCATGTATTTCATCTAAAGTACTTTTAAAAGACTCGATTAGTTGAGTAGGTAGTTTACGGATAAATCCGACGGTATCACTTAATAAAAAAGGTATATCTTCTATAACAACTTTTCTAACCGTGGTGTCAAGAGTGGCAAACAATTTATTTTCAGCAAATACATTACTTTTTGATAATATGTTCATTAAAGTTGATTTTCCAACATTCGTGTAGCCAACCAATGCAACCCTAACTATGCTTCCTCGATTATTCCTCTGAGTCTTCATTTGCTTGTCAATACTGATTAGTTTTTTTTTAAGTAGAGAAATTTTATCTCTAACTATTCTTCTATCAGTCTCTATTTCAGTTTCTCCAGGNCCTCGCATACCAATTCCTCCTCTTTGCCTTTCAAGGTGAGTCCAAAGCCCCTTTAATCTAGGTAAAAAATATTCGTATTGAGCAAGCTCTACCTGAGTTCTTGCATAACTTGTTTTAGCTCTTTGTGCAAAAATGTCTAAAATTAGAGCAGTTCTATCCATAATTTTAGATTTTAATAATTTTTCCAAATTAAATTGTTGAGTAGCCGATAGCTCGTCATCAAAAACAACACTTGAAACCTCATTTAGTTTAACTAAACTTTTGATGTGATGCAATTTACCACTTCCAATAAATGTTTTTGGATTAGGAACTATCATTTTTTGTGTTATTCTTTTTACAACTATTCCTCCAGCTGTCCTAACTAAAAATTCAAGTTCATCAAGGTATTCAATTGATTGATTAAAGTCATCTGCTTTTTTAATTAATCCGACTATAATGACTTTTTCTAGTGATTTTTTATTGATGTCAAGCATCTTAGATATCCCAGTATTTTAATTTTAATTCATCACCATCAAATTCAGCATAAGAATAGTGATCAATCCAATCTCCTAAATTAATGTACCTAGACTCTTTATCAATTTTTATATCACATGGATAGTGCTGATGTCCAAAAAGAAAAAAATCTCTTTTCTTTACTTTATTTTTCATTTTTGCATAATCAATTAACCAATTGTTCTCTTGCTTTTGAAGTTTTTNATTTCTCTTCCCCGATATGATTTTATTTTTAACCGAAAAATAATGTCCCAATTTCATGCCTATATCTGGATGTATCCATCTAAATATTGTTTGAAAAAACGAATTCCTAAAAATTTTTTTCATGATTTTGTAACCAATATCGTTAGGACCTAACCCATCTCCATGACCAATGAAAAAAGTCTTTCCTTCAATTTGAAATTCTTTAGTTTGATAATATACTTTGATTCCTAATTCTTCTTCAAAGTAATTGATCATCCATTGATCATGATTCCCAACAAAAAAATATACAGGTATTCCTCTATCAGAAATCTCAGCAATTTTACCAAGTACTCTTACAAAACCTTTTGGAACAACTGTCTTGTATTCATACCAAAAGTCAAATAAGTCACCAAGTANAAAAAGAGCCCCAACTTCTTTATCAACATAATTTAACCATTTTAAAAAATGTGATTCCCTAATTTTACTTTCATTTATATTTGGAGCGCCCAAGTGGTTATCAGAGGCGAAAAAAACTTTCTTTCCTTTTGGTATTGCAATTTTATTTTCCATTGTTTTTCTAGAAAATTAATTTAGTGCGCCATATAGATCATCAATAAGATCATCAATGTCTTCAATTCCAACACTGAGCCTTATTAAAGAATCTAATAATCCACTTCTTTCTCTCTCTTTTTTTGGAATAGAAGCATGAGTCATGCTTGCGGGATGACCAACTAAACTTTCAACACCTCCTAAGGATTCTGCTAAGGTGAAAACATTCATTTTCTTAATGATTTTTTCAGCCGTTTGATAATTTGCTCCTTTAGGAATAAATGAAAGCATTCCTCCAAAATCTTTCATTTGCTTTTTCGCAACATCAAAGAACCTGCTGTTTTTAAAACCTGGCCAATAAACCTTCTCAATTTTTTTATGTTTCTGTAAAAATTCTGCAATTTCTCTACAATTTTCACAATGTCTTTGCATTCTAACATGGAGAGTTTTTATTCCTCTTAGAGTCAAAAAACAATCCATAGGTCCTGGAACAGCACCAGAGGCATTTTGAATAAAGGCAAGTTTTTCCGCTATTTCATCATTACTTGTAACGATTGATCCCAAAATTAGATCACTGTGTCCTGCAAGATACTTAGTGGCTGAATGCATTACAATATCCGCTCCCAAATTAAGAGGCTGTTGAATATATGGTGAGGCAAAAGTATTATCAACGGCAGTTAAAATATTTTTACTTTTGGCAAGTTTACAAACTGTTTGAATATCAATTATATTCATCATTGGATTTGTTGGGGTTTCAATCCAAATTAACTTGGTCTTAGAATTGATTTTATTTTTAAAATTTTCTACCCTGCTTAAATCTTCGAAATGAAATTTTAATCCAAATCCAGAAAATATTTTTTGAAATAGCCTGTATGAACCACCGTATAAATCATAAGTAGATACAATTTCATCACCTGGTTTAAGAAGTTTCATTATTGCATCAATTGCAGCCAACCCTGAAGCAAACGCAAGTCCATACTTGCCGTTTTCAATAGAAGCTAATGAGTTTTGTAGTGCTTCTCTAGTTGGGTTATGAGTTCTACTATACTCAAACCCCTTGTGAACCCCTGGTGATTCTTGTTTATATGTTGAGGTTTGATAAATTGGTGGCATAACAGCTCCATACCCTTTTTCAAATATCTGCCCGCCGTGAATCGTTTTTGAATTAAACTTTAGCTTTTTTTTCACCATTAAATTATTATACAAAGTTAATACAATACCTTAATTATTATTTGATTTAAATAAAATTGATTTAATTTGCTGGTTCAAAAAAAAGAATGAATCAATTTATATATCTAAGTACTTGTGACACTTGCAAGAGCATTTTAAAAGAAGTTAATCTCCCAAAAGATATAACACTTAGAGATATAAAGAAAACCCCTCTTAAACCAAATGAGCTAAAATCATTTAAGAACATTACTGGAACTTTTCGTTCACTTTTAAATAATCGAGCACAAAAACTTAAAAATATTGATAAATCAGTTTTAAGTGAAGAAAAAATTTTTTCATTATTAAATGAACATTACACTTATTTAAAAAGACCTATTCTTTATTTCAATGGTCAACTTTTTATTGGCAATAGTAAAAAAAATATAGAGGAAATTAAAAATATTTTTTAATGGATATGAGGGGGGTTGCTTTTTTAGCTGCAATTGGAGCAACTACCATTTACGCGCTAAACCACACTATTGCAAAAGTTATCATGCCAAATTACATTGGAGCTTTTGGACTGGTTTTTCTTCGCGTAATTGGAGCTACCATTCTATTTTGGATTGCAAGTTTATTTATGAAAAGTGAAAAAATAGAATTTAGCGATTACCCAAGACTTTTAACAGCTTCTATCTTCGGAATGTGTGTTAATATGCTAGCGTTTATTAAAGGGCTTAGTTTATCCACTCCTATTAATGGGGCTGTTATAGTTACTTTAACCCCTCTTTTTGTATTAATTATTTCTACAATCTTAATTAAAGAGAAAATAACATTTACAAAATTTGGAGGAATCATATTAGGATTTTCCGGTGCTGTAACTCTAATTGCATATGGAAACTCTTTCACATTAAATGCTCCAAATATTCCGTTAGGAAATATGTTGATGGTTTGCAACGCATTGAGCTTTGGAACTTACTTAGTTATATCTAAACCTCTTGTTAAAAAATATTCTACTATTACTTTAATGAAGTGGATGTTTCCTCTAGGTGTTTTATATAATCTCCCCTTTACTTTAAATGAATTTATTTTGGTTGATTGGTTAAATCTCCCTTTTCATGCAATTTGGAGAATGGGTTTTGTTGTAATCTGTACTACTTTTCTAGCCTATCTCTTTAATATGTTTGCCCTTCAATACCTTAAACCAACTACCATCAGTTCATTTACTTACTTTCAACCAATCATTGCAGTTACCTATGCTTCCATTACTGGTAATGATAAACTAGACTGGATAAAATTTTTGTCATGTTTGATGGTTTTTTGTGGTGTCTATTTAGTAACAAAAAGGGGGGGGAAGAAAAAATTTACAGCTAATAATTCATAAATTGCAGATTATAATTTCTATGAAAAAAATAAAAATTCTCATATTACTAACTATTCTCATCTCATGCGGAGGGAACCCAGACAATAACAAAAACAAATTTGAATACAAAAAAATAGAAAAAAAGGATGATTTTTTAGATAAAAAATCTAAAGAAACCGTCATCATACTAAATTCAAATGATCTAATGAAATTTGATAAAAATGAATTGAGAGTTTTTGAAGGACAGAAAATCACTTTAACTCTTAACCATACTGGTAAAATGAGCAAGGAAATCATGGGTCACAATTTTGTTCTTTTAAAGAAAGATACTGATCTGAATGATTTTGCACAGAGAGCCATGCTTGCTAGAGAAAATGAATATATTCCCAATGGAGACGAAACCATTATTTACACCAATCTAATTGGTGGTGGCGAAAGTGATACCATTACTTTTACTGCTCCAGAAAAGGGCTCTTATACATATATATGCACATTTCCGGGACATTACGGTCTGATGAAAGGTATTCTAATAGTAAACTAGTTTAAATTGCCCAAATTAAACCTCCAGTAGTTTCTTCTAAATCAACACATCCTTTTTGTTCTCCTGGAACAGGTCTGTAATCTAGTACGTTTTCCCCTATATATTCATTAAATCTATACCCCCTAGCAGTCCACTGTCTAAGGGTTATTAATGAAGAGAATGCAAGCGCCTCTTGTGGGGCATCAGCGAAATTTAATTCCTTCGGGTTTTTTGACCAATAATTTTTTGCTGACATGCTCCACTTTTTATTTGTAGAATTTTCAGCCAGTAAGAACTTCTTTAACTGATTTTCGTAATCATTGATTTTTAATTCACCTATTTTATCTTTTGAGGCTGAGTTAAGGGTATCATTAATTAGGCACTCTAAGCTAAACAAATAGCTTCTTTGAGATTCTTTATTCAATATAAGTTTGGCACAAATATCAATCCATTTGTGCAATCCAAGCTCCAATCCCCCTGGAATATCTTTTGTTTTGGGAATTATAAGTTCAATGAAATTTGATATGAAATCAATTTGGGAATTTGACAAAAGTTTAGGGGTCCAATTTAATTCATTTTGGCAACTACTAAGTAAACTTACTAAAGTAGGGGTTGCGGAAACTGCTCCTAAGGAAAACCCAATGTTTTTAAGTGCTTTTCTCCTATTCATAATTATATATTCATTTTCTTAAGCTCATTCACAGCGTGATTTACAGCTCTAGCTGTCATCGCCATATATGTGATAGAGGGATTTGTACATCCAGCTGAAGTCATAAAGGCGCCATCCGTCACATATACATTTTGAACACTATGAATTTGATTATTCCCGTTTAGAACAGAGGTCTTAGGATTACGTCCCATTCTTGCTGTTCCCATTTCATGAATCCCATGTCCCATAACATAATTTTCATTATTACCATTAACATTTTTAAATCCTGCCTTTTCAAGCATTTCAATAGCTTGATTCATCATGTCCTTTCGCATATTTAGTTCATTTTCTCTAATTTTTGCATCAAAGGAGATAGTGGGCAATCCCCACTTATCAGTTTTATTGTAGTCTAGCGTCATTTTATTGTCATGNTAAGGTAAAATTTCTCCGAAGGCTCCGAGAGACATTCCCCACTCTCTAGGTTTGAGAAGTTCCTCTTTAAATTTGGCCCCGTATGCACTTTCTATTGATGATGGTTGGTGTGATCCTCTACTTCCACTTCCTTGGTATCCATATCCTCTTAAAAAGTCCTTTCTATTAGTTTTACCACCAAGATTACGAAATCTGGGTAAATAAATTCCATTTGGTCTTCTGCCTGTAAAATATTTGTCCTCATGTTTATCAGAAACACCATTAGCACCAACTTGGAAATGATGATCCATTAAGTTGTGTCCAAGCTCTCCTGAATCATTACCCATTCCGTTTGGAAATCTGTTCGATTTTGATTGTAATAAAATTGATGCTGAAGCAACAGCTGANGCACATAAAAAAATAAGTTTTGATTTGAATTCGTAGGTCTTTTTGGTTTCTGCGTCAATTACTTTAACTCCTGTTGCTTTTTTTTGATTTTCATCATAAATAATTTCATAAGCAATTGAATTAGGNCTAAGAGTTAAATTTCCAGTTTGTTCTGCTGCAGGAAGAGTAGATGAATTTGAACTAAAATAAGATCCAAATGGACATCCTCTTCTACATCTGTTTCTGTACTGGCATGAAACTCTACCTAANCCCTTTTTTGTTCCCTCAGTGATGTGGGCTACTCTACCTATGGTCAGGGTCCTATCATCATAGTTTTCATGGAGAGATTTTTTTAAGTCTTTTTCAACACAATGCATTTCCATTGGTTTTAAAAATTTACCATCCGGTAATTGCGGTAAACCTAGCTTTTCTCCACTAATTCCGATATATTCCTCCACATAGTCATACCAAGGAGCAATATCCTTATATCTTATAGGCCAATCAACAGCAATACCTTCCTTAGCATTAGCTTCGAAATCAATATCACTAAGTCGATAGACTTGACGACCCCAAGTGAGAGATCTACCTCCTACATGATAGCCTCGTAACCAGTTAAATGGTTTTATTTCATTNTATGGGTGGTTTAGGTCATCAACAAAAAAATGTTTTGAGTGTTCTTTAACTTGACCTGTTCGAGTCTGTACTGGTTGTCTTCTTCTTATTTCAGCGGTTTTTACATCGCCTGCAGGAAAATCCCATTCATCCATATTCATAGTGGGATAATCTTCGATGTGTTTGACCATTCTACCCCTTTCTAAGACAAGTGTTTTAAGGCCTTTTTCTGTAAGTTCTTTTGCTGCCCAGCCTCCACTGACTCCGGTTCCAATAACTATTGCATCGTAGTTACTTTCAATATTTTCCATAAAACTCTTTANTTCTAGNGCTGTGTTGTGTAAAATTAATTATTAATTATATAATGTGTATTTTTAGATAGTATTTTTTTTTAATTTNTTAAATAAAAGAATAAATTTTTAAGTATTTGTAAATTTTAATCACTTTTAATTATGATAAAAAGAAGAAGGTTTATCGAAACGCAACTTAAATTAGGTCTAGGATTTGCACTTTTGGCAATACCCAAAAAAGGTTTTGGCTTTGATTTGACTGATGAAACGAACAACAACTTGTTTTTTAAACTTTCACTTGCCCAGTGGTCATTGCAACCAAGCATAACTTCTGGTAAAGTTAGTCCTTANAATTTTGCCAGGATTGCAAGTNGTCTTGGTTTTTCCGGTTTAGAATATGTCAACGNCCTCTATCGGGATGTAATCGATTCTAGAAATAAACAGCAAGGAATTAAAAACTTTGTTAAGAAATCTAACAGTGAAGCTGCNCAAAATAGTGTTGAAAATTTATTGATTATGATAGATGAAGAGGGAAACCTTGCAGCAGCAAGTGCATCTAGAAGGAAAAATGCTATCGAAAACCACAAAAAGTGGATTGATGCTGCATCTCAAATGGGCTGCCATTCTGTTAGGGTCAATTTATNTGGAGTAGAGCAAAAAAAGAAGTGGATGGAATATTCCTCTGATAGCCTTACAAAGCTTTCTGAATTCTCTAAAGATTTCAATATTAACGTAATTGTTGAAAATCATGGGAGCTTGTCATCAAATGCTGAACTTTTAATGCAAGTGATAAATAATGTTAATCTAAAAAATTGTGGCACATTACCTGATTTTGGAAACTTTTGCATACAAAGAATAGAGGGAGATCTATATGAATCTACTTGTGTTAAAGAATATGACAGGTACAAGGGCGTTAAGGAAATGATGCCAAAAGCTTTTGCTGTTAGTGCAAAATCAAATAGTTTTAATAATAAAGGAGATGAGATATATACAGACTACTTAAAAATGCTTAAAATTGTGAAAGATTCAGGATATAATGGTTATATAGGAGTTGAATACGAAGGNATTGAATANAAAGGTAAAAAAATGAATGAAGCTGATGGCATAACAGCAACAAAAAACTTGCTTATAAATAAAGGTAAATTAATTTCATAATATTATCATGAGTAATAAAATTAAAATACAACTCTCTTTTATGATGTTCCTTGAATTTTTTATTTGGGGAGGATGGTTTGTNACTATGGGAACNTTTTTATCCCAAAATTTTAGNGCNAGTGGATCNCAACTTGCTCAGGCTTATGAAACNCAATCNATNGGNGCNATAGTNGCACCNTTTATTATTGGACTAGTCGCNGATCGTTANTTTTCTGCTCAAAAAATTCTTGGTTTNTTACATATNATTGGAGNGTTTCTNTTATTCCANGCAGGNNTTCAAANTGATTTTGCNNCNTTTTATCCTTTTATNTTTNTNTANATGNTNNTNTANATGCCNACATTGGCNTTGGTTAANTCAGTAGCATTCNGNCAAATGGTNGANCCTTCTAAAGANTTTCCGCCCATTAGAGTTTTTGGNACNGTNGGNTGGATTNTTGCNGGNCTNACNATNGGATTTNTNGGTTGGGAATCACNAAAAATTTTAGANAACACNTNTTATTTGACNGCAGCTGCTTCGCTNATTTTAGGNANTTTTAGTTTTACCTTGCCCCACACCCCACCAACAGCAGATAAAGATAATTTAAGTATTAGTAAAATATTAGGATTAGATGCTCTTTTACTTCTTAAAAATAGAAAATATCTAATTTTTTTTATTTCGTCAATTTTGATATGTATACCGCTAGCTTTTTATTATCAACACGCCAATCAATTTTTAAATGAAATTGGTATGCCAAAAGCTGCTGCAGTTATGAGCCTTGGTCAAATTTCAGAAGCACTGTTTATTTTATTATTACCAGTTTTTTTAAAACGATATGGTATCAAAACTACCTTAGTTGTCGGAATGATTGCTTGGGGTTTAAGGTATATTCTTTTTGCCTACGGAGACGTTGGAGGGGGAATTTGGATGTTGATTATAGGCGTAATTTTACACGGGATATGTTATGATTTCTTTTTTGTTTCCGGTCAGATTTATACCGATTTTAAGGCTGGAAGTCAATTTAAAAGTTCGGCACAAGGACTTATAACCCTTGCCACGTATGGACTTGGTATGCTAGTTGGTTTCAGGGTAGCTGGAAAAATCACCGACCTTTACTCAATAGACTCATCTCACGATTGGACACAAATTTGGCTAATCCCCTCTGGATTTGCATTTATTGTGTTGATTTTTTTTATTCTAACGTTTAAAGACGAAAAAATAAAATTAGAAAATGAGTAAAATACGTCTTGGTATACTTGGTGGTGGTGGAGATTCACTTATTGGGATTGTTCATAGAATAGCATCTGGGATGTTCGATGAGTTTGATTTGGTAGGTGGTTGTTTTAACCCTAATCCAAGTGAAAACAAAGCTTTTGGTAAGAAATTAGGAATTAATGAGAAAAGAATCTATGATAATTTTGAATCTTTAATAGAGGTTGAACTTTCCCTACCAAAGGATGAGAGAATTCAAGTTGTTTCTGTTTTAACCCCAAACTTTCTTCATTATCCAATGGCTAAAAAACTGATTCAAAATAACTTCAATGTAATATGTGAAAAACCATTAACAACTACTTATTCTCAAGCCCAAGAATTAGAATTAGAGGTGAAAAAGAAAAATCTCGTTTTTGCGGTAACCTACACCTACACGGGATATCCAATTATTAGAGAAATGAAGCAAATGATCAAAGATGGAGCGATTGGAAAAATCCAAAAAATTGATTTGCAATATTATCAAGGGTGGATTAATCCAATAATTAAAGATCCTGAACTGAGAAAAACAGTTTGGAGACTAGATCCAAACAAAGGAGGGCTAAGTTGCTGCATCGGTGACATTGGAACTCACGCCTTTAATATGGCGGAGTTTCTAACAGGTATGAAAATTGATAAAATTCTTGCTGACTTGAATTATCTTTACCCCGACAATGAAATGGATGTTGACGGTACGATACTTGTCCGTTTTTCAGAATATTGCAAAGGAGTAATAAGAGCATCACAAATTGCTACTGCAGAGGAAAATAGTTTTACAGTTCAAATTTATGGAGAAAATGGTTGTTTTAAATGGAACCAAGAAAACCCTAATTATCTTTACCACCTTATGGAGGGGAAACCAATACAAATTTTAAAACCTGGGAATCCATATTTATCTAAGTTCTCATTAAAATCTTCGAAATTACCACCCGGACATCCAGAGGGGTTTTTCGATGCTATGGGGAACATATATAACGGAGTGGCAAAAGCTCTAAACGAGGTTGAAATAAGTGATGGTTTGTATCCATCAATTAATGAAGGAGTGAGAGGGATGATGTTTATTGAAAAAGTTTTGGAATCCAACAAGAATGGAAATAAATGGATTAGATTAGATTAAAATTTATGAAAACAATTAAAGGTCCAGCTATTTTTTTAGCACAATTTATAGATAACAACCCACCATTTAATTCTCTCGATGGATTATGTGAATGGGCATCCAGTCTGGGTTACAAGGGGATACAAATTCCCACTTTAGATAAATGGCTCTTTGATTTAGATAAAGCTTCATCTAGTAAAACCTATTGTGATGAATATAAAGGAAGGATAAATTCCTTTGGCCTAGAGATTACTGAACTTTCAACACATCTCCAAGGACAACTTGTAGCAGTTCATCCAGCTTACGATTTGATGTTTGATAATTTTGCACCCAAGGAGCTGAGAAATAATCCTAAAGAAAGAACTAAATGGGCAATTGAACAAGTCAAAAAAGCCGCTATAGCTAGTTCAAATCTTGGAATCAAATCTCACGCTACTTTTAGTGGTGCTCTTCTGTGGCCTTATTGGCATCCATGGCCTCAACAACCTAAAGGACTTATTAAAGCTGGTTTTGAAGAATTAGCAAAAAGATGGGTCCCAATTTTAGACGTATTTGAAGATAATGATGTGAATGCTTGCTTTGAAGTTCACCCTGGTGAAGACATTCACGATGGAGAAACATTTGAAATGTTTTTGAAAGCTTCAAATAATCACAAAAGAGTAAATATACTTTACGATCCTAGCCATTTCGTTTTACAACAACTTGATTACGTAACCTATATTGACCATTATCATGAATTTATTAAAGCTTTTCATGTAAAAGACTCTGAGTTTAAACCAAACGGAAAAAAAGGGGCATTTGGTGGTTATGGAACATGGAAGGATAGAGCTGGAAGATACAGATCACCTGGAGATGGTCAAATTGACTTCAAAACAATTTTTACTAAACTTACAGAATACGGATGTGATGTTTGGGCTGTGATGGAGTGGGAATGTTGTGTTAAAAGCCCTGAACAAGGTGCAAAAGAAGGAGCAAAATTTATACAAAACCATATTGTTGAAGCCACCCAAAAAATATTTGATGATTTTGCAGGTGGTGACACAGACAAAAAACAAATAAATAAAATATTAAATATTTAAAATGAATAAGTTAGTTTATATAATCGTTTTGAGCTTTATAATATGCTCATGCATGGGACAAACAAAAAAAGAAGAAAATAAATTAGTCGATTCTAAAAAGGATGAATGGATTTCACTCTTTGATGGAAAAACAACGGAAGGTTGGCATTACTACAATGGAGGAAAATTAGGGGGTGAATGGACTGTAGACGACGGGGTGCTAACTTTTGACCCAAGAAACCAAGAAGAAGACCAAAATTCTGATATTGTAACCAAGGAAAACTTTACCAATTTCGTTTTATCTATTGAGTGGAAAATTGCTGAATGTGGAAATAGTGGTCTTTTTTGGGGGGTTCAAGAGGATAAGAGATTTGTTTCTCCATACTTAACTGGTCCCGAGATACAGTTACTTGACAATGAAAGACATTCCGATGCATTTATGAAACCTAAATATCACCAGGCAGGAGCATTATATGACATAGTTCAACCCTCACAGGATGTATGTAACCCGGCTGGAGAATGGAATCACTTTCTCCTTACTGTAAATCACAAAATCAATAATGCAAATGTTAAGCTAAATGGAACTGAAATAGTCTCATTCCCAGTAAACGGTCAAGAATGGGAAGAACTTATCTCTACATCGAAATTCAGAGATAAAAGTACATATAATTATGTTGAGGCACCAGAATTTGGGAAATATAAAACCGGAAAAATTGGACTTCAAGACCACGGTGATAGAGTCTCATTTAGAAATATCAAAATTAAAAGACTTTAGAAAAAAAATATGATTATTTCTATGACGGGATTTAGTAAATCAGAGACCAAATTCCAGAGAAAAAAATTAAATGCAGAAATAAGATCATTAAATAGTAAAAATATTGATCTTAATCTACGCGTCCCCAACAGATATAGAGAGATAGAATCTAAAATTAGAACAAAAATTAATGGAGAACTATCAAGGGGGAAAATTGATTTATTAATAAGTATTGACCTACATGATGAAGACAAAATATCATCTCTAAACTATCCGGTCATTAAAAAGTACATTAATGAATTAAAAAAAATTTCCGATTCATCTGAGTCGGAACTTCTTAAAATGGCAATTAGACTTCCTGAGTCTATCAAAATTGAAAAGGAAGAGATTTCAAAAGAAGAAAAAAAAGTATTGTTTAAAATAATTGATAAAGCAATTATAAAATTAAATCAATACAGAGTTTCTGAGGGTAAATCAATTGAGAAAGACTTCAAAAGTAGGATTAAGATTTTTCATAAATTGGTCAAAAGTGTAGATAAGTTAGCTCCAAAAAGAAAAGAAAAAATTAGAAAGAAAATTGAAGATCTTTCTAAACAAAATTTGAAAGAAATCGACAATAAAAGAATGGAGCAGGAAATTTTTTACTTCATTGAAAAACTGGATATTAACGAGGAAATAGTTCGATTAAAAAGCAACTTGAAATATTTTGAGAAAATAATGACTGAAAAGGCTCCAAACGGAAAAAAACTTACTTTTATTTCTCAAGAAATTGGAAGAGAAATTAATACCTTGGGCTCAAAGGCAAACGACGAAAAAATTCAAAAAATCGTTGTGGATATGAAAGATGAATTGGAAAAGATAAAAGAACAACTATTAAATGTACTCTAAAAATGGAAGGAAAACTCATTATTTTTTCTGCACCATCTGGAGCTGGGAAAACATCAATTATAAAATATTTATTGGATAAAATTTCATCTACCGAGTTTTCAATATCTGCAACTTCAAGAAAACCAAGAAAGAACGAAAAAAACGGCATAGATTATCATTTTATATCTGTTAATTCATTTAAAAAAAAAATTGAAAACAACGAATTTATTGAATCTGAAGAAGTTTATGAGAATCTTTTTTATGGAACATTAAATTCTGAGATAGATAGAATATGGAAAAACGGAAAAACCGTTTTATTAGATATGGATGTAAAGGGTGGACTTAAAATTAAGTCCATTTTTAAGGAAAAAGCTCTTTCAATATTTATTAAACCACCCTCAATAAAGTCACTAGACAACAGACTTGCTAAAAGAGCGCTTGATACCCAAAAAAGTATCCAGGAGAGACTAAAAAAATCAGAATTTGAATTGGGCTATGCAGAAGAGTTCGATATCATTCTAGAGAACAAGGACCTAGATAAAACTAAAAATGAGGCTTTTCGAATAGTTAGTGAATTTATCGAAGGTAAATGAAAGAAGTAGGTCTGTTTTTTGGAACATTCAACCCTTTTCACAATGGTCATTTATTCATGGCAAATTATTTTTTAAATGAATGTTTTTTTGATGAGGTTTGGCTCGTTATATCTCCTCAAAATCCTTTAAAAAAAAACCTTGATATACTGAATATTTATGAAAGAATTAAAATTATTGAAAAATCAATTTCGAATAATAAAAAAATAAAAATTTGTCTCGACGAGTTAAAACTACCTAAACCAAACTACACTATTTCGACTTTACAGTTTTTTAAAAAAACATACTCCAAAAATAAATTCAAGATAATACTTGGTGAAGACAACCTTCAATCCTTTAAAAAATGGAAAAACAGTTCTAAAATACTTGATAACTTCTCAATTTATATTTATCCAAGAAATGAAAAAATAGATAGTGGTGAATTCATAATTCATGATAATTTAAAAATTTTAAGGAATGCTCCAAAGATTAATATTTCATCAACGAAGATTAGAAATTATCTATTAAAGGGAGTTGATGTAAAAAAATATTTACCTGAGAAAAGTCTTGAATATATACTTGAAAAAAAATTTTTCTCTAAATCATAACTCAGACAAAAGATTACTCAATTTTTTAGTTATTTTTTTTCTAGACCAATTATCTAGGTTTGGAAAACTATTTATTAGTTCCCCTCTATTACGAATTACTTTCTTTAAAAAATGTTCAATTTCTTTGTCAGAATCCTTTAGAAACATTTTTGCTTGACTTGCTTTTGATAAAATTTTACCGGCCTCACTTTTGGGGTCACCTATACTAAGAATAGGGATTTCTGTTGCCAAGTACTCCATTATTTTACCAGAAATCATTTCTTTTTCACCTCCGATAAAGAAAAAGTTAACAAGTAGATCTGCGCTTTTAATTAATCTAACAGTGTCTTCATGGTTTAAATATCCGCAGTCCTTCACCTTAAAGTTGGGCAAGAAGTTTTTTATTTCATTTATTATTTCATGGGATATATTTCCAGCTAAAGACAACTTCAAGTTTATAGAACTAAAATTTTGTTTTAAATTTTTTAGCAACGAAAGATAAGGATGATTTCTTGTTAAAAGCCCCGTATAAACAATGTGGAAATACTTTTTAGATTTTTTTCCTTTTATTTTATTGATTAGAACACTATCGTATCCATTAGGGACTACAGCAAAGTTTTGATTTGGAGCTTTTAACTGAAGTTGTTTTTTTAAATCTCCACCTATGGTAGTCAAAACTAAATCTGCATTGTTTAAAACTTCTTTTTCTAAGCGTTTTTGCTTGTTTATTGATTTTTCAGTGAAAATAAACTGTTTATTGTAAAAAATATTAACCCATGGATCTCTAAAATCTACTGTCCAATTAATTTTAAAATCTTTTTTAATTTTTAATCCAACTAGGTGAGATGAATGAGGGGGGCCACTAGTAATAACATGTTTAATGTTATTTTTAATGATTATTTTTTTGCATTCTCTATAGGCGTATTCTACCCAACCTAATCTTGCATCTGGAATAAAATAATTTGCACGAAGGTAGTTTGATAGTTTATTAAATAATCCTCCATTTTTAACCTCTCCTTGAGGAATTCCCTCTCTAAAACTCCCTGTCGTCAAAAAAGAAAAAAGTTTTAATGGTTCGTTGGTAGAAGTTTTTATTACTTTAATATTTTTTACAATCTTCTCTAAACTCGTGTCTAACACAGGATAAGACGCTTTTTTTTCGTCAACCGTAATTACAAACGGTTCCCATCCCAATTCTTTTAAATATTTTGAAAAATAAATCCATCTTTGAACCCCAGAACCACCAGACGGTGGCCAGTAATATGTTAAAATGATAACCCCACCTTTTTTATAAAGTTTTTTACCCATTTTTCTTCTTGAATAGAGGCACAGATGAGCACGCCTCACCATAAAAAATACTCTTTACATGAGGCTGTAATTTTTCAATAGCTAGTAAAAAAACTGTTTCGGGGATATTTTTTTTTGAGCAGCCTTTAATGATTAATGGCCTATTTTTAAATGGTGTTATGTCTAGGTTATGTAAAATATCTGCATATATGCTTTGCTCTAATTCTAGTATCGAACCAAACACACATTTTTTCACATACTGGTTTAGATATGTTGCTAATAACATTATTGACCAAGATGGAAGAATTGCATTTGTTGAACAATGTATTGCTACGTAAGTATCTTTGAATTTCGAAAAGTCATATGAATTTAATGATGATCTATATTCTTTTTCTTTTACTACTATTCCTTTATAAAGCCATTGAGAGATATCAATTTTTAGTCTTTCTCCTTCGGGGTAATATTCCTCAAGATCAAAGGTTACAATCGGACTTTTAGCAACTTTATTTATAATTTCTTTTTCCATTATAAAAAACCAAGTTCTAATTTTGCCTCTTCGCTCATTAGGTCTTTGGTCCATGGAGGATCAAAGGTCATCTCAACTTCAACTTGATTAATACCCTTTATAGATTTAACTTTTTGTTCGACCTCAGCTGGTAGAGATTCAGCTACTGGACAATTAGGAGATGTAAGAGTCATTAAAACCTTAGCATCAAAATTTTCATTTACAAAGACATCATAAATAAGGCCCAATTCATATATATCGACAGGAATTTCAGGATCAAAAATAGTTTTTAAAACTTTAACAATTTTCTCTCCTAATAGTTGAGCATCAAAGTTATTTTCAGCCATGTTAATTCAGTTTAGTTTCAAAAGCAAGGGCATACATCTTTATTTGCTTTATCATAGATGATAAACCATTTGCCCTGGTTTGAGATAAATGCTCTTTTAAACCAATTTTATCAATAAAATCAAAGCTGGAATCTAAGATTTCCTTTGGAGACTGTCCAGAGTAAATTCTTATTAAAATTGATATTATTCCTTTAGTTATAATTGCATCACTATCTGCATGGAACAATACGTTATCACTTTTTAATTCAGCATGTAACCAAACTCTGCTTTGACAGCCTTTAATTAGATTAGAATCATTTTTAAAATCGTTATCCATTATAGGAAGGGATTTCCCAAGACTAATCATATATTCATATCTTTCCATCCAGTCATCCATGGTTTCGAATTCGTCAATTATCTGATTTTGGATATCAATTATTTTCATAATTTTAAATTTATGACAAAATTTTAATAGCTTTTTTTAAAGTATCTATTAGAAAATCAATCTCTTTTTCTGTATTATAAAATGCAAAAGAAATCCTCAAAGTACCTGTAATTTTAAAAAAATCCATGATAGGTTGAGCGCAGTGCTGACCTGTTCTTACAGCAATTCCCATTTTATCTAAGATACTTCCTATATCATATGGATGTATGCCCTTTACATTAAAAGAAATAACCGATGTTTTATTATCAGATTCACCATAGATCTTTATATTTTCAATACTATTTAATTTTTCAGTTGCATATTGTAGTAAATGATTTTCATAACTATTGATTTTATCTAGTCCAATAGAATTTATATAGTCAATAGCAGCACCGAAGGCTATGCATCCAGCAATGTTGGGTGTGCCGGCTTCAAATTTATGAGGCAAATCTGCATAAGTGGTTTTTTCAAAGGTTACTTGGTCAATCATTTCACCTCCGCCTTGATAAGGTGGAAGCATTTCTAACGACTCTTTTTTTCCGTATAACATTCCTACCCCAGTGGGTCCACATAATTTGTGTGCAGAGGTCACATAATAATCTACATCTAAGTTTTGTAAATCAATTTTAAAATGAGCTGATGCTTGAGCGCCATCGATCAACACCTTTGCACCATATTTATGAGCTTTTGATATTATTTCAGAAATTGGATTAATAGTGCCAAGTGCATTTGAAACGTGATTAACAAATACCAGTTTGGTGTTTTCATTTAACAATTCATCAAATTTATCTAACTGTAATTCACCAATATCATTCATGGGAAGCACCTTAAGTTTTGATCCAGTTTTTTCACACAAAATTTGCCAAGGCACAATGTTTGAATGATGTTCAAGTTCAGAAACTATAAGCTCATCTTTTTCAGAGAGAATTTCACTGTATCCGGATGAAACAATATTTATGCCATGTGTTGTTCCAGATGTAAAAATTATTTCTGAATTTAATTTGGCGTTAAAATGATTTTTTAACTTCTCTCTCGCACCCTCGTATAATTCAGTTGCTTTTTGGCTCAAAAAATGAACTCCTCTATGAATGTTTGAATTGTAATTCAAATAATAATCACTAATAACATCAATAACTTGTGTGGGTGTTTGGGAAGTGGCTGCATTGTCAAAATATACCAGCTTTTTCCCATTTACTTTTTTATTAAGTATTGGGAAATCTGATCTTATATTCTCAACATCAAACATTTTAGAGCTCATGTCTTATTTTAATTTCCAACTTAGAAGATATAATTTGGTTTATTCTTGATTTGAGCTTTGGGATTTTTACAGAATCTAATACATTATTTGCAAAAGCGTATGTTAACAAGCCTCTAGCCTCATTTTTAGGAATACCTCTTGTTCTTAAGTAAAAGAGTGCTTCTTCGTCTAATTGACCTATTGTACATCCGTGTGAACATTTCACATCATCAGCAAAAATTTCTAGCTGAGGTTTTGTATTTATTGTAGCCCTATCATCTATAACGATATTATTGTTTTGTTGAAAGGCATTGGTCTTTTGAGCTATTTTATCTACAAGAATTTTACCATTGAAAACCCCAACTGATTTGCCAGAAAATATACCCTTGTATTCTTGGTGACTTTCGCAATTGGGTTTTGCGTGACTGACAAGAGTGTGATGATCTACATGCTGGTTAGCGTTTATAATTGTTAAACCATTTAATGTTGAGTTACAGTTTTCTCCATTTTGGTAAAAATTTAGATTATTTCTGGTTATTTCACCACCAAATGGAAATGTGTGTACATGTACATTTGATTTTGTGTTTTGTGATATGTAAGTATTATCAATAAGATATGCTTCCTCCCTATCATTTTGTATTTTATAATAATCTATTCTTGATGAATCTTTAGCATAAATTTCAGTAACTGAATTAGTGAAAGGTCTATGATTACTTAAACTTTGGTGTCTCTCTAAAATTTGAACTTCTGCATTTTCTTCAACAATTATTAAATTTCTCGGTTGTAGAAAAAAATCACCTTGCTTACCAGTTGAAAAATGCATAACCTCTATAGGCTTTTCCGCTGTAACTGATTTTGGAAGATAAATATACGCTCCCTCTATTGAAAAGGATGTATTCAGTAAGGTTAGAGAGTCCTTTTTGTCCGAGATTTTATTAAAGTATTTATTTATAAGACTTTTATATTTTGGATTTGTAAGTGCTGCTGATAAAAGACAAACATCTAAACCATCATGGGTCGTATCGGAAAGAAAAGGACTGTAAACGCCATCTATAAATACGATTTTATACGTGTCAATTTCGTACAGGAAATATTTTTGAACATCTTTTAATTCAATTGTGACCTCTTTTTTGGGGAAAATTCCATAGTCACTTTTTAAAATTTTTGCCAAAGAAGTACATTTCCAAGCTTCTTGTTTTTTGTTTGGAAACCCTTTTTCTTCAAATTTTTTAAGACTTTTAGATCTTATTTCATGAACTGGATTTGATAAATCTATGTCCTGCTCAAAAACCATAAAAGATGAAATTAGTTTTTCTTTAAAATCCATACTGAAAATTATTTAACCCAATCGTACCCCTTTGCCTCAAGTTCAATGGCAAGGTTTTTATTTCCAGACTTAACAATCTTTCCATCAGACAAAACATGAACAAAATCAGGGACTATATAATCTAAAAGTCTTTGATAGTGTGTAATTAAAACTACTGCAGTATCGTCATTTCTAAGCATATTAACGCCGTTGGCTACAATTTTTAATGCATCTATATCTAATCCTGAATCTGTTTCGTCTAGTATGGCAAGTTTAGGCTCCAACATAGCCATTTGAAAAATTTCATTTCTCTTTTTTTCACCTCCAGAAAAACCCTGATTTAGAGATCGAGATAAAAATTTTGAATCGATTTTTAATAAATCTGATTTTTCTCTAATTTTTTTAAGCATCACATTGGCAGGCATTTCATCCAATCCATTGGCTTTTCTCATCTGGTTTATAGAAGTTTTAATAAAGTTTGTTACAGTTACTCCAGGAATTTCAACTGGATATTGAAATGACAGAAATATACCTTTATGGGCTCTCTCTTCAGTATTAAAATCAATCAAATCTTCATCTTCAAACAATATCTCACCTTTATTGATTTCAAAATCTTCATGCCCAGCTATAACAGTAGATAGTGTGCTTTTACCTGAGCCGTTTGGACCCATTATTGCATGTACCTCTCCTGGGGATACTTTTAAGTCTATCCCTTTTAAAATTTGTTTTCCATCAACACTGGCGTGCAAGTTGTTTATTTCAAGCATATTTTAATTTTTATCCTACAGAACCTTCCAATGATATTTCTAATAATTTTTGCGCCTCTACTGCAAATTCCATTGGTAATTTATTCAAAACTTCCTTACTGAATCCATTGACGATAAGAGCAATAGCTTTTTCAGTATCAATTCCTCTCTGATTACAATAAAAAATTTGGTCCTCTCCAATCTTGCTGGTAGTTGCTTCGTGCTCAATTTGGGCTGAATTGTTTTTAGCTTCAATATATGGAAAAGTGTGAGCTCCACAAGAATTACCCATTAACAGTGAGTCACACTGTGAAAAATTTCTAGCGTTTTTTGCACCAGGATTCACTCTTACTAATCCTCTATAACTGTTTTGTGATTTTCCAGCTGAAATACCTTTTGATATTATCGTAGATTTAGTGTTTTTACCTATATGAATCATTTTTGTTCCAGTATCAGCTTGCTGAAAATTATTGGTGACTGCAATTGAATAAAATTCTCCAATTGAATTGTTGCCTTTTAGTATACAAGAAGGATATTTCCACGTAATAGCAGATCCGGTCTCAACTTGAGTCCAAGAAATCTTGGAGTTTTTATGACAGATACCTCTTTTTGTGACAAAATTAAAAACACCTCCGTTACCATGCTTGTCACCTGGATACCAATTTTGAACAGTCGAATACTTAATTTCAGCATCATCTAGGGCAATTAATTCAACGCAAGCAGCATGAAGTTGATTTTCATCTCTCGAAGGTGCAGTACATCCTTCAAGATAGGAAACATAACTACCCTTATCTGCAATTACAAGGGTCCTTTCAAATTGACCAGTGCCAGCCTGATTTATCCTAAAGTAGGTTGATAGTTCCATTGGACATTTAACTCCCTTGGGAATATAGCAAAAAGAGCCATCTGAAAAAACGGCTGAATTTAAAGCTGCAAAAAAATTGTCTTTTGGAGGTATCACCGTTCCCAAATATTTTTTTACTAGCTCTGGATGTTCTTTAATAGCATCGGATATTGAACAGAAAATTATTCCCTTTTTTTCTAAAGTGTCTCTAAAAGTAGTAGCTACAGATACAGAATCCATTACAATATCAACAGCAACACCAGATAATTTTTTTTGTTCATCAATTGATATCCCAAGTTTATTGAATGTTTCGATTAATTCAGGATCCACTTCATCTAAACTTTTATATTTTTCTTTCTTCTTTGGTGCCGAATAATAAGATATATCTTGATAATCTGGTCTTTTATAATCTATGTTGGCCCAATCAGGTTCTTCCATTTTTTTCCAGGCGTTAAAGGCATTAATCCTCCATTCAAGCATCCAATCAGGTTCGTTTTTTCTTTTGGAAATAGCAATTACAGTATCTTCATTTAAACCCTTGGGAAAGGTTTCTGACTCTATATCTGTGTAGAAACCATATTCATATTCTTTGGTCTCTAATTCCTTTTTTAGTTCTTCTTCAGTATATGCCATAATTATATTTTTAAAGGGAAAAACTTTCACCACAGCCGCAGGTTCTATTTGCATTTGGGTTATTGAAAACAAATCCTTTTCCATTTAAACCACCTGAATAATCTAAAGTTGTTCCAACTAAATAAAGTAAACTTTTTTTATCGACTAAAATTTTTACTCCGTTATCTTCAAACAGACGGTCTTCATTAAATTGATTCGAATCAAATTTTAATTCATATGTTAATCCTGAACACCCACCACTTTTAACCCCAACTCTAACAAAATCTTGTATAGGGTTGAAACCATCATGCTTCATTAGGGAGGAAACTCTGTCTCTAGCGATATTTGAAACTTTAATCAATTATAATTTTTATGCAAATATAATTTTAATTAAAGCTCTAATCAAGCGAAATCATAGATATAATTAATATTATTATTCAGGAATTCTATTTAAAAAAAGCCAAAGAAAAAAATAAAGATCAATATAGTTCTTAACATTATTATTTTCTTTTGATTAAAAACAACCCTCTATTGATGTCACTAACAGCGAGCACTCCACTTTCAAAAAAAGGATAACTATTCCAAACGCCTTCAAAAGAAGAATCATCATTCTCTGGATGGGTATCAAAAAAGGCTTCTTCAATGATTTCTTGATTTTCAATATTTTCAATATTGAGTTCTCTCAGTCCAGCTGTATAATTGGATAAATAAAGCTTGTTAGACTTTATGTATAGATTGTGATCTATTGCATCTGTTTTCCCCTCATAAACAAAATGCATTTTAGGATTATTTAAATCCTTTAAATCAAAAGTTATAATTCTTGTTTTGTTACCATACCTTAATTCATCTAATTCGTCTCCAAGATAAAAATAACGATGATTCTCATCAATCCATCCTTGATGTGTATATCCTCCATAACTGTAAGATATTGTTGAAATTATTTGAGGATTTGTTTTTTCTGTCACATCAAGAATAATTAATTGGTTGGTTTCTCCACCATCACTGTTGCTGCCTAGTAAAATCTCTCTACCAAGATAGTTTTGGTCCTCACCTTCGTAGGTTATAATCTGTGCATCATGAATATAAGAGGTACCCGAGAAACCTCCTCTTAAAATTGGTTGTTCTGGAAATGAAATGTCGTAAAAAACAGGGCCTCTTTCATACAATGCTGAACCAAGAATGTAGGCAAACCCAGTGGAGATATTTATTGCGATATTATGTGCATTGCCAAAATCGTTAGCAATATGATCTTCATTGAAAATTTTAAATTCGTCTGAATCAAGAAGTCTATTTAAATTAAACACTTGTAAACCATGACTAGATGCTTCACTTACAACAAATGCATAATTATTATATATTTTTACATCCCTCCAGTCACTTGGATCAGTCGCTGATAAAAGTTTCCCAATTAAAATTACTTTTTGTGGGTCAGTTATATCCAAAAATGCCAATCCATCATTTAATCCCTGTAAAACAAACTCTCTTTTTGAATTAGAATCTGTCCATCCCCAATTATCATTTGCAGATTCACTTCCAAAAAAAGATAATGGAATCCAACTTAAAAGATCATAATCTTTACATGGATATTCATTTGCAAATCCTTCAGTACAGCTAATTTTCTCGAAATTAAACACCTTTTTTTCTGTGTTGTTTTGATTTTCTTCTTGTACTCTTTCGAGTTCTTCAAAATTACTTGCAGACAAATCATTTTTACTGCACTGAATAGTTGCAAATAATAAAATAAAATTGATAATCAAGTTTATTTCAATTTTAGAGAATATATATCTAACTTTTCCAGATCTTATCATTAGTTAATGTTAAATTAATTAAATCTTTATTTCAAAATGTCCAAAAAAAAAAATAATTACACTTCTTTGTCCTCAGTTGGTGAGTTTGGTTTAATTAAGAGAATCCAATCCAATTTTGATTTAAAAAATTCATCTAGCATACTTGGTATTGGTGATGACGCAGCGGTAATAGATAGTAAAAATAAGACTGTTGTATCCACGGATATGCTAGTAGAAAATATACATTTTAATCTGATGTATGTCCCATTGAAGCATTTGGGTTATAAGTCCGTTATTGTCAATTTATCAGATATTTTTGCTATGAATGCAAAACCAGAACAAATAACTGTTAGCTTGTCTGTATCCAACAGATTTACTCTTGAAGCGGTGGATGAATTATACAGTGGAATTAAACTAGCATGTGAAAAATACAAAGTTGATCTAATTGGAGGAGATACTACATCTTCTGAAAAAGGTTTAATAATATCAATAACTGCAATTGGGACCTCTGAAAAAGATAGATTGGTCTATCGTACAGGTGCAAAAAAAAATGATCTTGTTGCAGTTACAGGCAATCTCGGAGCCGCATACATGGGTCTTCAAATTTTAGAAAGAGAAAAGGAAGTGTTTAAAGTTAATCCACAATCACAGCCTAATCTTGATAAATACACATACTGTATTCAAAGACAACTAAAGCCCGAAGCTAGACATGATGTTTTTAAGTATTTTAAAGAAAATAAAATTACCCCCACCTCAATGATAGATATTAGCGATGGTCTATCCTCTGAAATTTTACATTTAAGTGAAAAGTCTAAAGTAGGTATTCATATTTACGAAGATAAAATACCTATAGACATTGAGACTATTAAAATTTGTAAAGAATTTAAATTAAATGAGATGACAGCTGCTCTCAATGGAGGTGAGGACTATGAGATTTTGTTCACTATTGATCAGTCAGATTATGAGCTAGTTAAAAAAAGTGAAATCGTAAGTATCATTGGTCATGTAACAAAAATTGAAGATGGCAATAAATTAATTACGAGTTTAGATCAGGCAATTGATTTAACAGCACAAGGGTGGTCAAAAATCTAAACTTAACCTAATGCTACGTCAAGAGACATCATAATTATGAATCCTAATATAAACCCCATTGTTGCAAAATCTGTATACTTGTCCTGTTGTGTCTCAGGAATTACTTCTTCAATAACAACAAAAATCATAGCACCTGCTGCAAATGACAGAGCGTAAGATAATAATGGTGAAAAAAAAGTTACAGCAAATGCCCCTAGTACAGCAGCCAAAGGTTCTACAATTGCAGATAACTGACCATACCAAAATGATTTAATACGACTGGCTCCAAGTCTTCTCATTGGCATTGAAACAGCAATCCCTTCAGGAAAATTTTGAATTCCAATTCCCAAGGCCAATATTACAGCACCCGATATTGTCGCCTCGGGTAAACCTAAGGAAACACCTCCGAATAAAACCCCTACAGCTAATCCCTCTGGTATATTGTGAAGTGTGATCGCTAGAACGAGTAATGTTGTTTTATGCCAGGGTGTTTTTATGCCCTCACTATCTTTAAAATTAATGTGAATATGAGGAAGTATTTTGTCTAGCAAAAAAATAAATAATGCTCCTAGTGCAAATCCAATTGAGGCTGGTAATACCTTTATAAACCCGTCACCCGGACTCATTTCAATCCCAGGAGCTAAAAGACTCCAAAAACTTGCAGCAACCATTACACCTCCAGTAAAACCAAGTAATCCATCAAGCACCATCCTGTTTAATTTTTTAATAAAAAAAACCAAAGATGCACCTAATGCTGTCATGAACCAAGTGAAAATTGTAGCATAAAATGCTCCGAGGATTGGATGTTGATTTTCAAAAAAAATAATTACATCTTTCATTTTAAAATAAAAAGTTCACCAGCGCAAAACTATAAAAATTATTGTAAACTAGGGAACTTAAATAAAAGTTAAAAAGCAAATGTTTAATTTTGATTCATGAGTGATGAAAACTTTTATGATATAATTATTTGTGGTGGTGGTATCACTGGTTTATTATTAGCCAAAAAAATAACTGATGATATCTATTTTAAAAATCATAAAATAGCTTTAATCGAAAAAGAAGATAAAAATAAAAATGACAGAACCATTAGTTTTTGGGAAGAAGGTAAAGGAGACTGGGATAGTATTATTTGCGGTAGCTGGAACAAAGCAAATTTTATTTCAGATGAATATGAATCATCTTTTGAGCTAAAACCTTATACTTATAAAACTATTCGAGGAATTGACTTTTACAATTATTTCAAAAAAGATTTAAGTAATAAAAATAATTTTAAAATAGTAAAGGATAACATTTTAAAAATTAGATCAGATAACAGCTTTAGTTATGTTAAAACAATTAATAAAGAATACAAAGCACCTAGAGTCTTCTCTAGTATACCAAACTTAGAATATAAAAATCAAACATCTATTCCAGTTTTACAACAACACTTTATTGGTTGGTTTGTAAAAACAGAAAATTTAATTTTTGATCCCAACAAATTAATTTTTATGGATTTTAGTGTTCCCCAAAAAGGGAATACTAGATTTATGTATATTTTGCCTTTTGATAGAAATTTTGCTCTAGTTGAGTATACTTTGTTTTCGAAAAAAACACTTGAAAAGGAGGAATACGAATACAATATTAAACAGTATTTGGAGGATAAAAATGCAGGTGAATTTAAGGTTGTTGAAAAAGAAGCAGGATCGATTCCAATGACCGGGTATAACTTTTCAAAACATAACAATTCAACTCTTCTTAATATTGGAACATCCGGTGGATGGACAAAAGCAAGTACCGGATTTACTTTTAAAAAGTCAATAAACAAAATTGAACACTTGATACAGTATTTAAAAAGTAATAAGTCTCTTGATAAGTTTCAAAATAAGACAAAATTTGATTTTTATGATCTGCTTTTTTTGGACGTCCTTTATCACCACAATGAGAAAGGAAAGTCACTTTTTTCAGGAATGTTTAAAAAAAATAAGCCGCAAAGAATATTCCGATTTCTAGATGAAAAGTCTACTTTTTCTGAAGATGTTCATCTTATGTTATCATTTCCGATAGGTAAATTTGTGAAAGCTTTAATTAAAAACTTTACAATATTATAATTTTCGATTCAATATAGTTTTGAAAAGACCGAAAAATTGTTTTTGTTTTTTTACTTTAATAGGAAGGTTGTCTATTAAATTTAAAATCTTCTGATTATAATTTTCAATAATATGTCTTAAATAAACGTCAGATTTGTTTTTTTTAAAAATGTTGATGACTTCGCGTTTTTTTTTATCAAAATCCTTAGATTGAAAACTATACAAACTTAAAAGAGACTCTACGTCTTCCTTAGATCCGTTTTCAATTGAGTGAATAAAAAAAAGTGTTCTTTTATTTTCTTTTATGTCTCCACCACTGACTTTTCCAAAAATGTTTTCCTCGCCAAATACATCTAAGTAATCATCTTGTAATTGGAACAAAATCCCCAAATTCAAACCAAATTCATAGAAGGATTGGCATACATTTTCATCAGCACCAACTGCAAGTACACCCATTTTAAGTGCAGCACCAATTAAAACCGCAGTTTTTAACTTAATCATTTCAAAGTATTCCGATTCGTTAATATCAATTTTATCTGTAAAATTCATATCCATTTGTTGCCCCTTGCAAACATCCAATGCGCTATCTGTTAATACTTTGTTCATTTTAAAATAAGTCTTTGACTTATAAGTTTCAAGCGACTTGTATGATAATATCAGCATAGCATCTCCAGACAAAATAGCGCTATTTCTATTCCATTTTTTATGAACTGATAATCTACCCCGTCGATACAATGCATTATCCATAATATCGTCATGCACTAAGGAAAAATTATGAAAGATTTCTATTGCTAAAGCTGCAGGTAAAGCTTTTTCAAAATTATTTGCAATAGAATCTGCCGCCATTAAAGTTAAGACAGGTCTAACTCTTTTACCTTTATTTTGCATGCTATATATAATGGGTTCAAACAAACTGCTTGATGAATATTCAGCAATTTCATTTTCTAAATAAGTTTCAAAAATTTCTTTAAATGAGCTTGACAAAACTTTCTTTGAAACAAAAATAAATTAAAAAAGAACTTTTAGTTAAAAAAACCGAGGAAACTTTTTTGGTATTTAAAGTTTCCATTTTATATTTGCACCCTTAAAATGAAAGGTAACATACTAAACATTTCAAGCCAGCTATTTTTAGAAATAGGATTTAAAAATGTTACGATGGATGACATCGCTGAAAAAATGGGCATCTCTAAAAAAACAATTTATTACTACTTTAAAAATAAATATGAACTTGTTAAAGAAAGTACTCAACTCATTTTTGAAAATGCTTGTAATGATATCGAACGAATTAAAAAATTGGCAAAGCACCCTATTGAAGAGTTATATTTTGTTAAATCTGAAGTTCTAAAGTATTTTCAAAATGAAAAAAGTTCACCGGTTTATCAAATGCAAAAATATTATCCTGAAATTTATAATGATATTAAAAACCAGGAATATACAAGACTTGGATTTTTAGTTAAATCCAGTTTAAATGAAGGAATTGATACTGGATTGTTTAGAAAAAATATTGATATTGACTTTGTCTCAAGACTTTATATGAACGGAATGAGAGGAATTCGCGATATTGATGTATTCCCACCAGAAAACTTTGATATTAAAATTTTAATTGAGAGTTATTTAGAGTATCATGCAAGGGCTATTGTAACAGAAAAAGGGCTTTCGGTTTTAAACAAATTTATATCTAAAAATGCTTTGTGAAATGATTAAAACACCGATATCTGTTTTTCTTGTACTTATGCATTTTTATTTATCATGTCAAGATATACCCAATTCTTTTACTCTTAATTCGGCTATCGAATGGGGCATGGATTATAATAAAACCATTCAAAAATCCAATTTGGAATTGCAAAAAGCATACAAGGAAAAATGGAAAACCATTTCTATAGGCTTACCTCAAATTAGAGGCAATTTGAGCTATCAAAACTATTTAGAACAACCTGTTTCACTTATACCAGCTGAATTTTTTGGAGGTACTAAAGGTGATTATGCTGAGGTGGTTTTTGGAACTGAGCAAACAGCAATAGGATTTGCTGAAATAAATCAATTACTATTTGATGGTACATATATTATTGGTGTGCAAGGATTAAAACATTATATAGATACAGCAAAAAATGTATTAGAAAAATCACAAATAGAAATTAAAAAATCGATAATTATTGCTTACGTAAACACACTAGTGGCTGAAGAAAATATTTCAGTTATTGAGAGAAATTTATTAGCATTAAATAAAAATTTAAAAGAGATAACCGCAGTTTACAAAAATGGATTTAGTGAAGAAGAAGACTTAGAACAAATTAAACTTACTATTTCTAAGCTTAGAACCCAATTTAAATATGCAAAAGAATCTTACAAACTATCTTTTGATATTTTAAAACTTTTATTAGGCATTGAACTTGACCAAAAATTAAAACTCTCAGACACTTTAGAGTATTTGACTATGAAAAACTTGAATTATGAATCGATTGACAATAACTATTCAAACAACATAGATATTCGACTAGCAGAAAATAAAGTCATAGAAGAGAAGTTTTTATTTCGATTGGAAAAGGCAAAAGGCTTACCTTCATTGAGCGCCTTTCTAAATGGAAGTTATGTGGGAAATAGTAATGAATTTACATTCACTGATAAAGAACAAAAATGGTTTGGTTCTTCGGCATTTGGATTAAGATTAGAAGTTCCCATTTTTAGTTCTTTTGGTAGACAAGCGAAGTCACAAAAAGCCAAGCTTAGCTTGCAACAGGCTGAAAAGAATTTAACTGAGGTTAAATCCAAAGTTTATGTCGAAATGAGAAAGGCTCAAAACAATTTTAATCTAGCTAAAGAAAATTATTTTACTGCTATTGATAATCTAAAGCTAGCTGAAAGAATTGAAAAAAAGAATATTACAAAGTTTTTTGAAGGAGTTAGTGGAAGCTTTCAATTGACACAAGCCCAACAACAGCTTTACCAGGCTCAACAAAGTAAAATTCAAAGTATGCGTGCTGTGATAATTGAGAAAACAAATCTTGAAAATATCTTGAACAACAAAAATTAAAATGTATATGAAAAATTTTATTTTAAATCTTAGTNTAATATTAATTATTAGTTGCGGNCCAAAANATTCTAAATCAACGGAAGAAATTTTAGNNACTAATGATTATACTTTAATTCAAAAAAGAAANGGGGAAATTAAANCCCAANTAAATGATTTAAAATTTGAACTANATANGTTGGATAATNTGCTTGAAAAAATTGATACCGATAAAAANTTATTTTTAGTTTCTGCAATTAANTTNAAACACAAAAACTTTANCCACTATTTAAATTTTCAAGGTTCATTAGATACGGATCAGAATGTGGTTATTTATCCNGAATTGCCTGGTCTNTTAAAAAATATTTANGTTAAACAAGGAGACAAAGTAAANAAAGGGCAAATAATNGCTAAAATTTCAGANAATGGCTTANCTGATCAANTAGAACAGTTAAAACTTCAAAGAAATCTNGCTAAAACAACCTTTGAACGACANNANAAATTATGGGATCAAAAAATTGGTTCGGAAATACAATATTTACAAGCAGAAACAAATTTTAAAAGTTTNGAGAAAAAAATTTCTCAAATGAGAGATCAAGAGGGCAAAACNAGAATTTTNGCNCCNTTTGACGGAACNATAGACGACGTTATTGCTGATATTGGAAGTAACTTNGCNCCAGGCTTAACCCCNATTTTNAGAATAATTAATATTGANNAAATGAANGTTNGTGCAGAGATACCTGAAATACACATCCCNTANATTAAANANAATAAAAATGTTAAAATTTATNTTCCAATANTNGATAAACAAATTTTNGGCAAAATTTCATCTGTTGGTAATTTCATAAATCCNAANAATAGGTCTTTTAGTATTGAAATTAAATTATTGAACNANTCCAATGAATTAAAACCAAANATGACGGTTAGTTTAGAGATTANTGATTATCAAAATNANAGTGCCNTCCTAATTCCATCTAAAGATATACTAGAAGANGAAGAAGGAAATTTTTACGTNTATAAATTGNTTNTTGANAGCAATGAAAATTATAAATCAAACAAAGTGATGATTCAAAAAGGAAAGTCATATAATAATATGACTGAAATTAAGTCTGGNTTGAAAGAAAATGATTTAATCATAAATGATGGTCTTAGNCAAGTTGAAGATGGGCAAATTGTAAAGGTANTTTCTNCNAAAANTTAAGNTGANTATGAATAANNGCTTTAAAGAATTTTTACCCTCCTCATGGGCTATNGACCANAGTACTGTAGTTTATGTTTTAATTTNNATTTTTTTTATACTCGGATTNTCTTCATATATAAGCTTACCAAGAGAGAACTTCCCAGAAATAAANAGCAATGTTATTTTNGTAAGTTCAGTTTATCCCGGNAATACTGCTGAGGACGTTGAAAGNTTAATCACTGACCCATTAGAGGAAGAACTCAAGGGTGTTTCAAATTTGGTTGGAATTAAATCAACATCTCAAGAGAATATTTCNTTAATAACCATNGAGTTTGATGAAAATATNTTAAAAGAGAAAGCAAAAAATGATGTNCANGACAAAGTTGANGCAGTAACTGCTCAGGCTGATTGGCCAATTTTTAATGGGGCAAAAATAGAACCNGCTGTATTTGANTATAGTATTTCCGAAGANGTTCCNATTCTNAATATCGGATTAAGTGGTAATATTCCTCGAAAAGAAATGAAAATTTATGGAGAGGTTTTNAAGGACAAAATNGAGCAAATGGCCGAAATTAAGGAAGTTTCCTTANGGGGTGTTCAAGATTTCGAAGTAGAAGTATCATTAGATTTAATCAAAATGGTTGCNGCAACCGTTTCTTTCGATGANGTTATAAATTGTATACAAAGAGGAAATAANACTATTTCAGCNGGTAATATTGAAGGTNACGGTNTAAGAAGAAATATCAGAGTAATAGGTGANATTAAAAATCCTGAAGATTTAGAAAANTTTGTGGTTAAAAATCAAGACGGNANCGTTTTTCTTGGGGATATATCTAANATAACTTTTAAAGAAAAGGANATTAATTCCTACGCTAGATCAAACGGAAAAAATTCAATCGTTTTGGATGTAAAGAAAAGATCTGGAAAAAATTTNATCAAAAGCGTCGAAAAAATAAGAGAACTTGTCGAAAAAGTGAAAAAGGATGAATATCCATCCTCAATAAATGTAACTATTTCAAATGATCAGTCTGATATTACAAAAAACCTAGTTTCCGATTTAGCCAATAATATTGTTTTTGGCGTTATCTTGGTAATAACTGTACTGATGTTTTTCCTTGGTTTTAGAAATGCATTGTTTGTTGGCTTTGCAATCCCAATGTCAATGCTTATGTCTTTTGTTGTAATTGGCTTTTTAGGAGAAACTATTAACACTATGGTTCTTTTTGGTCTCATCATGGGGCTTGGAATGCTTGTCGATAACGGTATTGTAGTGGTTGAAAATGCGTATAGGTTAATGGAAAAAGATAAAATGAATTCCATTGAGGCTGCAAAAAAAGGGATTGGTGAAATAGCATATCCTATAATTATTTCAACAGCTACTACAGTAGCCGCATTTCTCCCCTTAGGTTTCTGGCCAGGAGTTATTGGTGAGTTTATGATTTTTTTTCCTATCACACTCTCAATTGTTCTGGGTTCTTCTCTTGTTGTAGCCATCTTCTTTAACTCAATGCTAGTTTCAAAATTCATGAAAATTGATAAAAATGAAGTATCATTAAAGAGCCTTAAAAGACTCAGTTTGATCCTGGGCGGAATAGGAATAATCTTAATTTTTAATATTGGTGTTTTTAGGGCACTTGGTACGATTATGATTCTATCTACTATTCTATTATGGGTGTATAAGTATTTAGTTAAAGATTGGACAATATATTTTCAAGAAGTTTTTCTTTATAAACTTGAAACAAAATATAAAAGATTTTTAACTTTTGCTTTGTCCAGTAAAAAACCCTTTTATTTTTTATTTGGTACGATTGGATTATTATTTTCCTCATTCATAATTCTTGGAATTGCTTCTCCAAAAGTTGAGTTTTTCCCAGAAAATGAACCTCAACAAATTTTTGTTTATATAGAATATCCAGAAGGAACATCCATTCAAAAAACGAATCAAACAAGCAAATTAATTGAAAAGGAAGTGGCAAAAATTATCTATGACAAAAAATATTATAAAAGTGGTAAGAATTTTATGATTGATTCAAATGTTGTTATGGTCGGTTTAGGGGCACAAAATCCTGAGACTGATAGAGGAGGTGACCAAGATATGCCACACAAATCAAAGATAACATTAACAATGAGTGAGTTCAAATTAAGAAATGGCCTTTCTAGTGAAGAAATGAGAAAGGACATTCAAATAATTCTTAAAGATAAGTTCCCTGGGATTGCGATATCGGTTGAAAAAGAGGCATCTGGTCCTCCTGCGGGATATCCTATAAATATTGAAATAAAGGGAAATGATTATAATGAATTAATAAGTATTGCAAAGGATTTAAGGCAATTCATCAATAATGAAAACATCCCTGGTATTGAACAAGTAAAAATAGATGTAAACAAAAGTAAACCAGGAATTGAGGTGGAGATTGATAGAAAAAAGTCTGGGAGTTTGGGAGTTTATGCTGGGCAAATTGGACAGCAGCTAAGAAATTCTTTATATGGTGCTAAAGCTGGAGTTTACAAAAAAAATGGAGAGGATTTTGATATAAATGTTAGATTTGAGGAAAAATACAGAAAAAATTCTGAGAGCCTTCTTGACCAATACATTGTGTTTCGCGACCAATCAAATGGGAAAATCAAAGAAGTGCCCATAAGCGCAACTGTCAAGTTAAAAAATGCTAATTCGTTTAGTGCAATAAAACACAAAGATTTGAGTAGGGTAGTAACGGTTTATTCTCCAATTTTAGCAGGTTACAATGCCAACGAAGTATTTTTAAACGTTAAAAAAGCAATTGAAACAGATTTTGAGGGTTTTAAAAATAACGTTAGTTACTCTTTTACTGGTGAAATTGCAGAACAAGAAAAAAACATGTCGTTTTTAGTTAGCGCTCTTTTTACCGCATTAGGCTTAATTCTTTTTCTTCTCGTTCTTCAATTCAATTCGATTTCAAATCCCCTAATTATACTTTTATCAATTTTTTTAAGTTTCACGGGGGTGCTTTATGGGATAAGTATTTTCAATATGCCTTTTGTAATTATGATGACTATGATGGGTATCATCTCCTTATCTGGAATCGTTGTAAACAACGGAGTTGTTTTGATTGATTATACCAATCTGCTTGTTGAAAGAAAGAAATTAGATTTAGGAATCGAAGCTGACAAACCTCTTCAAATCGAAGATTTTAAAAATTCTGTAATCAGCGGTGGGGCAGCGAGGTTAAGGCCTGTTTTACTAACCGCTATTACGACTATTTTAGGATTAATCCCTTTGGCGACAGGTTTAAATATTAACTTTTTTACTCTAGTTTCTGAATGGAATCCAAACTTTTTTGTTGGAGGTGATACAGTTGTATTTTGGGGTCCATTATGTTGGACCGTTATTTTTGGATTAACTTTTGCTACTTTTCTGACACTCGTTATAGTGCCAATAAGTTTTTATTTGGTTTATAGAATCAAATTATATTTTTATTCTCTAAGAGAATTATAAATAAACTAAATTGCAAGTAAAACCTCTCATATGTTTAGAACATCAAATTGCGGCGAATTAACTATTTCTAATGTAGGAGAAATAGTTACCCTAGCTGGTTGGGTTAGTCGTATAAGAGATAAAGGTTTTGTTTTGTGGATTGATCTAAGAGATAGGTACGGAATTACTCAGATTATTTTTGATGAAAAGAGATCAAGTATTGAATTTATGGATAAAGTGAGGAAAGTCCATAGAGAATATGTAATTCAAATTAAAGGAAAAGTAATCGAAAGAGAATCTAAAAATCCAGATATCAAGACGGGTGACATTGAAATTTTAGCAAGCTCATTAAATGTTTTAAATGAATCTACCACTCCACCTTTTACAATAGAAAATAATACAGATGGTGGTGAAGAGCTAAGAATGAAATATAGGTATTTGGACATTAGAAGACCGGTGATTCAAAGAAATCTACTTATGAGATCAAATCTTAGCCTAGAAATAAGAAAATTCCTTGTTTCTAAACAGTTTGTTGAAGTTGAAACTCCTTATTTAATAAAATCTACACCTGAAGGTGCGAGAGATTTTATCGTTCCTTCAAGAATGAATAAAGGTGATTTCTATGCTTTACCACAGTCACCTCAAACTTTCAAACAACTATTGATGGTATCTGGTATGGATAAATATTTCCAAATAGTAAAATGTTTTAGGGATGAAGATTTAAGATCCGATAGACAACCTGAATTTACTCAAATCGACTGTGAGATGTCATTTGTAAGTGAAGAGGACGTTTTAAACGAGTTTGAAGAACTTATAAAATTTATAATTAAAAAATTTAAAGGCATTGAATTGAATTCATTCACAAGAATGACATATTCTGAAGCTATTGAAAAATACGGGTCTGATAAACCTGATATTCGATATGGTATGGAGTTCGGTAATTTAACTAAAGTAACTAGAGGAAAAAAATTTAAAGTTTTTGATTCTAAGGAAGTAGTATTAGGACTATCAGTGCCAAATGGAGCGAATTTTTCACGAAAACAAATTGATGGTTTAATCGATTTTAGCAAATCTCATGAGGAAGGGGCAAAAGGTGTCGTCTGGGTGAAATATAATGAAGACAGAACTTTCAAGTCGTCTGTTGATAAATTTTTCGATTCAAAAGATTTTTCCATGTGGGCAAAGATTTTAGTTTGCAAACCTGGTGATTTAATGCTTGTTATTTCAGGTCAGAGAACTGAAGTTTATAAACAATTATCTTTCTTGAGATTAGAGCTTGCGAATCGTTTAAATTTGAGAAATAATAAGGAATTCGCTCCTTTGTGGATAACTGATTTTCCCCTATTTAATTGGAACGAAGAAAAAGATGGATTTGATCCTGTCCATCATCCTTTCACAGCACCTAAAGATGCAGATTTGGAACTATTAGACAAAAATCCAAATCTAGTAAAATCAAAAGCATACGATTTAGTTCTTAATGGAAATGAAATTGGAGGTGGATCTATTCGAATCCATAATGAAAATATACAAAGAAAAGTTTTTAAAATTCTTGGTCTTTCTGAAAAGGAATCTAATGACCAATTTGGATTTCTAATAAATTCATTTAAATATGGTGCACCTCCCCACGGCGGAATAGCCATTGGCTTTGACAGACTTGTAGCTATTCTTAATGGAAATGAGTCAATCAGAGACTTTATAGCTTTTCCAAAAAATAATCAGGGTAAAGACATTATGTTAAATTCACCTTCCTCAATTAGTAACGAACAACTTGAAGAATTAGGTTTAAAAATTAATAAACCGAACAATAAATGAGGGTTTTTCTTAATATTTTGTTCTGGAGTTTTACATCATCTCTTTTTCTTGGTTTATATCTTAAAGAAAAATTTACCAATGATATAAGTGAAATTTTAATTGGCTTTTCAGTTTTAGCACTTAGTTTTTTTTATTTACCATTGTTTTTATATCATAGATATAAAGGTAAAGACCTTTCTAAATATACTTTTAACGATAAAAAATTAAGAAAAAAAGAATAATATTTGATAATACGTGAATTATTTTAGCGATAACCGCTTTTTTAATAAAAAATATCTAAAAGGAAAAAATTTATTTATAACATCAGTCTAGATACCAATTCATTAGCGTATATTCGCAACTTATTATTATTTAAATGCAAGGTAAAGTAAAATTTTTTAATTCCTCCAAAGGTTACGGGTTTATTACAGACGATGAAACTGGTGAAGACGTTTTTGTCCATGTTACATCATTAAATGGTCTTAAAATTAATGAAGGAGATAAAGTCGAATACGTAATTGAAGAAGGGGAAAGAGGTAAAACTGCCACGAATATTCAATTAGTTTAATTTTAGATTATTATTATTTCGTTTTTTTTTAAAAAAACTATTTAATAATTCTTCTGATTCATTCTTTAGAATGCCACCCTTAACGGATATGTTTTTGGGGAAGGAACATTCTGAATTAAATTCGCCCCTTTTATTAGTGTCCGGTGCTCCGTAAACCACCCGTTTAATTTGTGAATATTTAAGTGCCGCCATACACATTGCACACGGTTCAAGTGTAACGTAAATAGTGCAACCTAATAGATATTTTCCTCCAATATAATTTGAAGCAGAAGTAATAGCTAACATTTCAGCATGTGCGGTGACATCATTTAACTGCTCAGTCATATTATAAGCTCTTGAGATTATTTTGTTTTTTATTGTTATTACTGCCCCAACTGGTATTTCATCTTCTTGAAAAGCCAATTTGGCTTCCTCCAACGCTTTGCTCATAAAATATTTGTCTTTTAAAAATAGGTCACTCATTTAAAAATAAATTATGTTATTTAGATTAATTTAGAGACTAAAATTACTCTATAATTTGAAGCACTTGATTTAAACATAAAATTTGGTAAATCGACTTAAAACTTATTAATGCAAGAAAAGAAAAAAATATATTTTATCGATGCCTATGCATTGATTTTTAGAGGATATTATGCTTTTATAAAGAACCCTATTTTAAACTCAAAAGGACTAAATACTTCGGCAGTTTACGGCTTTATGAATTCTTTACTTGATTTAATTAAAAGGGAAAATCCAAAATATATTGGAGTTTGTTTTGATAAAGGTGGTTCAGTAAGCAGGTCGGAAATTTTCTCAGATTATAAAGCAAATCGTCTTGAAACTCCTGAAGCAATAACTTTAGGAATTCCATACATAAAGAAAATCTTAACTGCGATGGATATTTCAACTGTTGAAATAGAAGGATATGAGGCAGATGACATTATTGGAACTCTTGCTAAAAAAGCGGAAAAAGATGATTTTAGTGTTTTCATGGTCACCCCAGATAAAGACTTCGCGCAATTAGTTTCTAAAAATATTTTTATTTACAAACCTGCCCGCATGGGTAATGATGTTGAAATAATGGGTGTAAAAGAAGTTAATGAAAAATTTGAAATTGAAAACCCAAAACAAGTAATTGATTATCTTGGTATGGTTGGTGACAGCGTGGATAATATTCCTGGTCTTCAAGGAGTAGGGGATAAGACAGCAAAAAAATTTATCAAAGAATTTGGAAGCATTGAAAACTTATTGGAGAACACAAATAAAATAAAAGGAAAACTCAGAGAAAAAATTGAGGCTAATAAAGATTTAGGATTGCTTTCAAAAAAACTTGCTAAGATTATTTTAGATGTTCCAGTTGATTTTGAAAAGACAAAATTTAAATTAAAAAATCCCAATTCTGATAAGCTAAATAAAATCTTTGAAGAACTTGAATTTAAAAGAATTAAAGAAACTACTCAAAAATTATTTTTTGTTTCAAATAAAGATATAGTTGATTTAAAAGAAACTAAAAAAACTCAAACAATAGAAGGTTCACAAACAAATATGTTTGAAAACTTCGAGGATGAAAAAAATGGTGAAGGTGAGTTAAAAAATATTGATACCCTGAAACATTTTTATCAAACAATAAATACAAGTTTGGGGGTTGACTTGTTTTTGAGTAAATTATTAAAACAAAATATTGTATCATTCGACACAGAAACTACTAGTTTAGACGCTCTAAACGCGGAGTTGGTTGGTATAGCTTTTTCATGGGAAAGAAGCACTGGATATTATTTACCATTCCCAGAAAATAGAAATCAAAGTCAAGCTCTCATTTTAAAACTTAAACCCTTTTTTGAAAGTGAAAAAATTAAAAAAATTGGTCACAATTTAAAATATGATATCAAAGTTTTAACTAATTACTCTGTTTGTGTTCGAGGCCCTCTTTATGATACGATGATAGCTCATTATTTAATTAACCCCGATGGACGACATAATTTAGATTTTTTAGCTGAAAAGTATTTAAAGTATAAATGCAAACCAATTTCTGACTTAATTGGTCCCAGAGGTAAGAACCAAAAAAACATGAGAGATGTTTTGATTGAAAATCAAAAAGAATATGCAGTTGAAGATGCAGATATTACATTACAACTTAAAAATTATTTTGATCTGTTAAATAAAGATATTCAAAATGAAAAACTTTTAAACGAGGTTGAGTTTCCATTAATAAAGATTTTATCAAAAATGGAAACCGAAGGATTTAATTTAGATTCAAAATTTTTGGGAGAAATGGAAACCGATTTAAATAAGGAGATAAAGGAAATTGAAAAAATTATTTTTGAAAAAGCTGGTGAATCTTTCAATCTATCTTCTCCAAAACAGTTGGGTGTAGTCTTGTTTGAGAAATTGAAATTAGTTGAAAAACCAAAAAAAACCAAGACAGGACAATATTCTACATCTGAAGAAGTACTCTCATTGCTTGCAAAAAAACATAAAATAATTGACGACATCTTAAATTGGAGATCTTTAAATAAATTACAAACTACTTACGTAAAAGCACTACCCGAAGAAATAAACACCAAAACAAAAAGAATTCATACTGTTTTTAACCAAGCCGTAGCATCTACGGGAAGATTAACCTCAAATAAGCCGAATTTGCAAAATATTCCTATTAGAACAAAGAAAGGCCAATTAATTAGAAAGGCATTTATTCCTAGAGACAAAAATCATCTTATAATTTGTGCAGACTATTCTCAAATTGAACTAAGAATAATCGCTTCATTAAGTGAAGATTTAAATATGATTAAAGCATTTAATCAAGGCAAAGATATTCACCTATCAACAGCTGCCAAAGTTTACAATATTCCTGAGGATAGTGTTACTCGGCGACAGAGATCAAATGCAAAAACTGTTAATTTTGGAATAATTTACGGTGTTTCTGCCTTTGGATTAAGTCAACAAACAGATTTAAATAGAATTGAGTCCAAAGAGATGATTGATACATATTATAGAAGTTATCCTAAATTGAAAGAATACATGTCATCTCAAATTCAACATGCACGTGAAAATGGTTTTGTGTCAACTTTACTCAACAGAAGACGATATTTAAACGATATTAACTCTCAAAACGCAGTTGTAAGAGGAGCGGCGGAAAGGACTGCAATAAATGCACCAATACAAGGATCAGCAGCCGATATAATTAAATTAGCTATGATTCAAATCGATAAAAAAATATACGAGGAAAAATTACAAAGCCGAATGATACTACAGGTACATGACGAACTAGTTTTTGATGTTCCTAAAGAGGAAAAAGACGTGCTATCTAAAATTGTTAAAGAAGAAATGGAAAATGCTCTGGTACTTAAAGTTCCTCTAGTTGTAGACTTAGGAACAGGTGACAACTGGCTTGAAGCTCACTGATTTAAACCAGAGAAACCCTAACAAATGAAGTAATACTTAAATCTTTTTCTATAGACTTAACATAACCTTCGACTGAAATCTTAGAGTCCTTTATATAAGATTGATTTACAAGTGTATTATCCTTATAAAATCTTTTGAGTTTTCCCGCTATAATGTTGTCTATTATGTTTTCTGGCCTTCCTTCCTTAATTAACTGTTCTTTTATAATTTCAGTTTCTTTCTCAACAATACTTGCGTCCACTGAATTTTCATTTAAAGCTAAAGGATTCATAGCTGCTACTTGCATTGCAACATTTTTTGATATCTCTTCGGAAATTTGAGTTGAATTTGAAAGTGCAACCATAGCTGCTATTTTATTTCCAGCGTGTACATAACCTCCAATATAATTTCCTGATAATTTTTGAAAGTTTCCAATTTCTATTTTTTCTCCGATTATTCCAGTTTGCTCAATTAATTTATCTGAAAGGCTTAGATCACCAACTTTTGAGTTAAGAAGGTCTTCGATTGTATTTACGTTTTCTGCAATATCTAAGATTTCATTAGCAAAATTTAGAAAATCGTTATTCTTAGCAACAAAATCCGTTTCACAATTTAAAGAAATTATAACTCCTTCTGATTTATCTTCATTAACCTTTAACAAAACAATACCTTCAGAAGAGTCCCTTTCTGCTCGGTTAGCAGCAACCTTTCGTCCTTTTTTTCTCAATATTTCAACAGCCTTTTCATGATCTCCATTTGCTTCAACTAAAGCTTTTTTACAATCCATCATTCCGGCACCAGTTGATTTTCTTAAATCATTGACCTCAGTTGCTGTAATTTTCATAATTGACAAATTATTTATTTTTCTTTTTCCTCTTCGTCTTTGTTTTTAGACTCAAGGTTTTCATTTGGTCCACTAGTTTCAGACTTAATTTCAGAACCATCAGATGAATCTTTACTATCAGATGAATCTTTTGATTCAGACTTGGCTGCGGCATTTTTTTCATTCTGCCTTAATTCGAGGCCCTTTTTAATGGCATCGACAATAATTGTTAAAATTTTTCTAATTGCCTTTGAAGCATCATCATTTGAAGGAATAGGATAATCTATATCTCTAGGGTCAGAATTTGTATCAACCATTGCAAAAATTGGTATCTTAAGCTTTTGGGATTCTTTAACCGCAATATTTTCACGTTTCACATCTACTATAAATATTGCTCCAGGTAATCTGGTCATATCAGATATTGACCCTAAATTTTTTTCAAGCTTAGCTCTTTTTCTGTCTACTTGAAGTTTTTCTTTTTTTGAAAGTGTTTCAAAAGTACCATCTTTTTTCATTCTATCAATCGAAGCCATTTTTTTTACAGCTTTCCTAATAGTGACAAAATTTGTCAACATACCTCCAGGCCATCTTTCAGTGATAAAAGGCATATTAATGTCTTTCATCAATTCCGATACAATATCTTTAGCCTGCTTTTTTGTTGCAACAAACAAAATCTTTCTTCCTGTTGATGCAATTTTCTTTAATGCCTCACACGCTTCTATGAGTTTAGCAGATGTCTTGTAAAGATTTATTATATGTATGCCATTCTTTTCAGAATATATGTAATTTGACATATTTGGATCCCACTTTCTCGTGAGGTGACCAAAATGAACACCTGAATCAATAAGGTCTTTTATATCAACTTCTTGCATTTTCTCTAACGTTTCGAAAATTGGAATTTTTTTCTTGCTTTTTTTCTGCCATANTTTTTNCGTTCGACATTCCTAGAATCTCTTGTAAGTAANCCTTCGGGTTTTAATATTTTTCTGTTTTCTTCANTTATTTGACAAAGAGCTCGTGATAATGCAAGTCTAATGGCTTCTACCTGACCACTAACGCCTCCTCCAACAACACTGATATTAATATTAAACTGATCTAAATTGTTAGTAAGATTGAGGGGCTGTAATAATTTGAACTGGGATACAGCAGTCGGAAAATAATCTTGGGATTTTTTAGAATTGATATTTATTTCAGATTTTCCTTTGGTGAGAAATAATCTAGCTATTGATTTTTTTCTTCTTCCTACTGCGTGAACTTTCTCCATAGTTATATACTAATCTTGAATTCTACTGGGTTTAAATTTTCGAACTTATGGTTTTCTCCATTAACAACTCTTAAATTTCTAAAAATCNTAGAACCTANTTTGTTTTTTGGCAACATTCCTCTNACNGCTTTTTCAATCAGTATTGANGGATTTTTGGAAAAAANTTGCTCTGCNGTTAANGATTTTTGACCNCCNGGATAACCAGTGTGTCTTATGTAAATTTTTTCTTTCCATTTATTGCCAGTAAGCTTAATTTTATCGGCATTTTTCACAATAACNTTATCCCCNCAATCAACATGTGGNGTAAANTANGGCTTNTTTTTACCTCTAATTAAGGANGCNACATNAGTAGCAAGTCTTCCCAAAGAAATATTAGAGGCATCAACCAANAGCCANTTTTTTTCAATNTTTGAAGAATTCACAGACTTTGTATACAAAACANTTTTTTTCAAACCNAATCTTTNTTATAAGTGCGTGCAAATGTAATACATTAATTTTTTATTCCCAATTTGGTAACAAAAATTAATTTTATTTAAAANGGTAAATCATCNTCGACTTCTTTGTCGTCGTCAGATTTAANTTCAAATCCTGGAGCTTCATCAGGTGAAGGAATAGTGTCATTNCCANTAGGATCTTCCTTTTCAATTCTCCAACCGTGTATTGAATTAAAATATTTGACATCTCCTTGAGGATTCTCCCACTCTCTTCCTCTGAGATTAATACTTATTTTCACGTTCTCTCCAATATTAAAAGAATCCAATAATTCGCATCTGTCTTGAACGAATTCAATTAACAAATGTTGAGGATATTGTTCCTGTGTTGTAATGACAACTTCTCTTTTCCTAAAACCATTATCTCCAAATGTTTTTAAATCTCCTAAAACTTTAATTTTTCCTGATACTTCCACTTTTATTTATTTTAAATTCAAAAATAGTCATTCAAATTGAAATTCATAAATTAGAATTAAATAAGAAAATTCCCTTGGGTTCAAATAGACTAATTAAAAATTTAATTCTATTAGGTTCATTTATCATCGTAATATTTATTATTTGGAATACTTACGTNTTATTTCAGTCAATGAAAAANGAAGAAAGAAAAAAAATGGAGCTTTGGGCTAGAGCTCAGAAAGAGCTTGCTCAAAACCCCAATCTGGAAAAAGATTTTGGGATTTTAGCTTTCGATGTGCTTCAAAAAATTGGTTCAACACCGGTCATACAGGTCGATAAAAAAGGGAAAATTATAGATTATAAAAATATTGAATGGATTCCAAATCTTGACAAGGACTCAATTATNCTGTATTCCAAGCTAAAAAAGNTTAAAAATGAAAACAATCCTATCAAAGTAACATATAAAGATATAATCAACCAAACTTTATATTATGGTGACACACCTCTTTTAAAAAAATTAAAAATTTATCCTATAGCATTACTACTTATTATTTTCATATTCGCATTTCTGATAATTTTTCTATTTCAAACAAATAAATATTCGGAACAAAACAAACTTTGGGTTGGAATGGCAAAAGAAACTGCTCACCAAATCAGTACCCCCTTAACTTCATTAATGGGATGGATTGAAGTATTAAAGGAAAAAAAAAATAAAAAGAGATTCTATTCTTGAAATCGAGAAAGATATAAATCGTCTTGAATTGATAGCAGAAAGGTTTTCCAAAATAGGAGCATCTCCAAAGCTGAAAAATGAAAATATAATTGATTTAATTTCAAAAACGCTTGAATATTTAAGAAAAAGGTCTGGAAATAAAGTCACTTGGAAATGGAATCCTCCAAAAAAAGCAATTAATATATCAATGAATTCAACTTTGATTAGTTGGACTATAGAAAACATTGTAAAAAATGGTATAGACTCAATAAAAGGCGAGGGAGAAATAAAAATTGAGTTAATTAATCTGAATAACTTAGTGAGGATTTTGATTTCTGACAATGGTGTTGGAATAAAAGAAAATGCTGTTAGTAAAATATTTGAGCCAGGATATACAACTAAAAAAAGTGGATGGGGTCTCGGATTATCTTTAGTTGAAAGAATAATTGTAAACTTTCACAAAGGCAAAGTAATAATTAAAGAAACAAAATTTGGGAAGGGGACAACCTTCGAAATTTCACTTAATAAGAAATTGAGTNACTGATTTTTNTNGCAATTTTATCCATCTCTTCTTCTGAAAAAGACACTTTAAAATTAAAGTTTACATCTTTTTCTGATTTTATAGGAATTAGATGAATATGCGTGTGGTTTATCTCCAGTCCAACAACTGATATTGCAACTCTTGAACAATCAATCGCACTTTTAATTCCTAAAGCAACAATTCTAGCAAATTTCATTAAGTNTACAAACTCTGTTTCAGACATGTCAAAAATATAATCATTTTCNTTTTTGGGAATACACAATGTGTGACCTTTAGTATTCGGACTTATGTCAAGAAAAGCAAGGTGTTTTTTATCTTCATATACTTTAAAACAACTAATTTCTTTATTCACTATTTTCGAAAAAACACTTGGCACTGTTATCTAGTTATTTTAAGTATTTCTAATTCAATTTTTCCACTTGGCACTGGAATGATTGCTTTATCCCCCCTTTTTTTACCTAATAGTCCTTTACCTATTGGAGAATTAACAGATATTTTACCTTTTGCTAGATCGGCTTCACTTTCAGCTACTAGGGTATAAGTCTTTGTTGAATTGTTAGATAGATTTTTAACATCTATCGTTGATAAAATCAAAACTTTTGAGTGGTCAATATCTGACTCATTAATAATCCTAGCGTTAGATAATGTTTCCTCTAACTTAGAAATTCTTAACTCCAAAAGTCCTTGTGCTTCCTTTGCAGCATCATATTCAGCNTTTTCACTTAAGTCACCCTTGTCTCTAGCATCGGCTATTGCTTGTGAAGCTTTGGGTCTTTCAATATCTTTTAATTGACTTAGTTCTTCTTTAAGTTTTTTTAACCCTTCTTCTGTATAGTAAGATAATTTACTCATAATTTAATCGTTAAGAATAAAAAACCTTCCATCACTGGAAGGCTTATTACAAATATATGAAATTGAGTTGTATAGTAGCAAATGGATTNAAAAACATAATTAAATTATGCATCTTTATCACGTGTATTTTTATTTCTTGTAACAAAAATACTGTTATTAGAAATCCTTTCCTCCCGGAATTAGATTTCGAATTTTCAATTAATCTAAATCTTCCTCTTTACAACGACCTAAAATTTACTGGGGGAAGCATATTAATAAACGATTTTGGGCATAAAGGAGTTATTCTTTATAATTTAAATAACAATAACTATTTAGCTTGGGAAGCTAGTTGCCCAAACCATAATCCTAATTCTTGTTCAAAAACAAAATTATTGGGTAGTTTAACGGAATGTGAATGCGAAAATTATCAATATAGTCTTGCGACCGGTCAATTACTTAATCCATCACCAAAAGATACTAATCAGTATCCCATGATAAATTATGGCGTAAGGATTTCAGGTAACAATCTTGTCATTTACAATTAAAATCTTGTGCTAATACCAATTAGAAAATTTCTCTNAGCCTGNGGATANTANCCCACACCTTCAATTGTTTTAATCTTNCCTNGCNNAGAATANTCNTCATCAAAAGTGTAAAAATAACCNTTAGATANATACTTCAATCCAAAAACATTATTAATTAAAAGCGATATTTTTAAATCTTTAAAAAGAGGGAAACTTGTTGGGGCGTAAATAATATTTAAGTCAGTTGTTGAATATGAGTTAAGTTTGGATAGTTTTGAGTCAATATTCCCCATAAATTGTTTGCCTACATATTTCGTCAAAACTGATATATTTGTTTTTTCATTAAATCCATAATTGAATATTGAACCAGCAACAATATTTGGCGAGAATGAAATACTTGTTTCCCCTAGATTTGTCAAAATTCCATCTCTTCTGAAATAAAAATCTTTATTTTTATTCTCACTTAATGATAAATTGGGTGCCCATGATAGTTTGTTTGAAATCTTGAAGTTACTATCAAACTCTACTCCCAATCTATAACTGTCTCCTATGTTTTGTCTAATTGGAGACCCTACCTCGTCAATCTCACCAGTCAAAACGAGCTGATCTTTGTATCTCATGTAATAGATGTTTAATGACCAATTAGTTTTTCTTAATCCTAATTCAAAATTATTCAGCTTTTCTGGTATTGGATTTCCATTCTCGTAGTCTGTTCTGTTTGGCTCTCTGTGGGATCTTGCAAAAGAAAAATATAAATTTGAGCCATTATCTATTTTATATGTTATACCAGCCTTTGGGTTAAAAAAACTGAAGTTATCTTGAATATTTATTGGAACTAGCCTATTCATAAACCCCTTGGCATTATACTTAACATTCCTTATTTGGAGGTCAAGAAAACCTGTTAAGTTTGTTAAGATTGGTGCTGTGAATTTCCCAAAAATTGAAAACTCATCTTTTTCGCCTTTATTCCTGTAAAATTCTTGATTTGGATATCCCTGGCTTGCAAATCTTGACCAAATTAATTTTCCATAATGATCCCCATCATAATTGCTTGCCAAAAATCCATAGACCATTTTTAGTTTTCTTGAGTTATACTGAAGATTACCAGTTATTACATAATAATCGTTCTCTAACCACTTTCTTGTTACGTTATCAGAACTTGAAATAATATCATTACCAAAAACTAGATTATCTAACCCCAGGTTTGAAAATGATGTCATTCCAGAAAAAGAAAAGTTTTCGTCTTTCCATTTATCATTATACTCCTCATAATAACCTCTACCATATGTATAATTAAAGCCTATTGAAGAGGATAGTTTGTTATTAAAAATCTGATTCCAATGTATTTGTATGTGATCCTGTTTGTAATTATCAACTTGGTTGTAATAAAAATTTTCGAAATTTCCACTGTCGTCGTAAATTTCTCCTGCTGAATTATACCGTCTATTTTTACTGAGCATCTCTGGATCTATACCCCAATAAGCTTGATATGTTTTTTCATGACCACCAAAAATTAGAGCTTTTATAAGTGTTTTATTTTTTGAAAAAGAGGTCTGTAAAAAATATGATCTTAAATCTGAAGACGCTCTATCAATATAACCATCCGAAATGATTTTTGAAAACCTTCCAGAAATTTGAAACTTCTCATTTACATCTCCAGTTGAAAATCTAATTGAGTTTTTAAGTGTCGAGAAACTACCAAAGCTATTGTTAGACTCAAAAAATTTTTCTTTTGAAATCCCGTCAGTTAGAATGTTTAAACTTGCGCCAAACGCACTGGACCCATTCGTAGAAGTTCCCACTCCTCTTTGCAATTGAATATTTTCGACAGAAGAACTAAAGTCAGGTAAATTAACCCAGTAAGTTCCTTGAGATTCACTATCATTAAACGGAATACCATTAATCGTAACATTAACTCTTGTGGCGTCACTACCTCTAACCCTAATTCCAGTATAACCGATACCAGCACCTGCATCTGAGGTTGTTACCACGGACGGTAAAAAGTTCAACAAAATAGGTAGATCTTGTCCTAGATTTCTTGGTTCCAAATTACTCTTGTCGATATTTGAAAAACTAAATGGTTGTTCTTTTACGGCTCTCGTTGAGGTCACATTAATTTCCTGAAGAGAGATAAGTTGAAAACTTAAAGAATCTTTTTCTTTTTCCTGAGAATAAAAGTTATAGAAAAGTGGGAGGAAGAACAATAGTGTTAAAAGCGTATTTTTCATTTAAATAATTAATTACGGGTAACTATAAATACGCTGTGTTCCTTGGCAGCATTACCTGCCCAGGTTCTACGGGTATAATCTCAGCTTTTTAAAGCACCCCTATTTGACGTAAAAATAAAAAATAAATTAACTAATTAGTCAAATATTTTATCTAAAAGTAAAATAGCTTTTTTTAATCTTGCCTGGTTGTCACCGCTAACAACAGAATATTGAATTTTATTAATATCCAACTGATTCCTAAAATAATTAAACATTTCTTCTCTATTATCTGGTCTATCTCTTAAATCATCTTTTACCCATGGAATATCTATATTGGTTAAAAAATAATAATCATATCTAACTGATTTTAAAATATTTTTTATTTGTGGAGGACAATATCCACTAAAATATGTTTCAGACCACACTTTAGTAACCAAAACGTTTGTATCACAAAAAATAAATTTTCTAGATTTTGATATGATTTTATTTTCCTCTTTTATTTGACCTAAAGCAATATTGATCAAATCATCCAAATTACATTTTTCCTTATGCATATCCCATTTTCTTTGAAGATACTCTCTGGCATACTCTGGGGCCCAATTTGTTTTATAGTGATTAGCTAAATCATTAGCAAGAGTTGTTTTCCCCGTACTTTCTGGTCCGTAAATTACAATTCTTTTACAGTTAGTTTTTTTTTGTTTAATTCCCTTAGCCATGTAAAAAATCCTAAAAGTGCAATAATAGTAAAAATAAGGTATTGAATCGAGGTAAAATAAAGACCTTTGTAAATATATAGGGGGACAGATATAATATCTCCAATTATCCACAATATCCAATGCTCTATTTTTCTTCTAGCCATGAACCACATTGCAGAACAAAAAATAGCAGTTGTTAATGTATCAATAGATGAAACGTGGTTTTCCTGCCAATTTGATATGTTGTATAGATAGTTTATGGTTATAAATCCAAATGTAAATATAATTAAACCAAAAATTGACTCATTTAAATTAAGCCTTGAAATGTTATTTTGAAAATTTCCTTCATTTTTTCTACTCCAAAAAAACCATCCATATATACTCATTAAAAAAAAATATGCATTGACAATTAAATCTCCTAAAAGTTGATTTTTAAATAGGATCCATACATAAATTAAAGTTGATATAATACCTGTTGGATAAACTAAAATTTTGTTTTTTTTTGCAAACCAGACGCTCAAGACTCCTAGAAATGCAGCGAAAACTTCAAGCCCTAAATCAATGCTAATCCCTTCTAAAAATTGACTCATAAGCAATTTTAATCAAATGGAATATATTTGCTCCTATCAGATTTAAATATTTTCAAATTAATCATTCCATTGTCGATTTCTTCAAAACTCTCTTGCATAGATTTTGTTAGAAAATACATAAGTGATGTATACTCTCCGTAAATATGTGTGCTTAATTGAGTTTCTTTATAGGTGAAACCCGATTCCCTAATTGATAATATAAAATTTTTGATTTTATCCTTATACCTATCTTCGAACGGTGCTAAAGTAATTTCAACTGAAATTTTCATAGGTGAGACAATGTTAAGTAATGATTTTCAAAATTACTGAAATGTAAATTAATTGGAATTATTTTACCCTTTAAATAAACCTCCCCCCGACCAAACTTTGCCTGCATATCAAATTTTTCTAGAACTATGTCTTTTTTAAATGATAATTTTTTTTTAACAATACATTTATAAATCGCTTCTTTACAAGTCCACAACCTAGTTATAATTTCAATGTCGTCAGATTTCATAAAATAACTCTCTTTAATACTGATAAACTTTGATTTAATATTTAAAATTTTAGGTCGATAAGATTCAATATCCACTCCAATCTTTTCAAAACCTATTCCTAAAACCACAAATTTCATAGTATGGGAAATTGTATAATAAACGTTCTTTTTTAAAGATATAGATTCATAAAAAAAATTATTTAATTCATTCAGCTCTGCAATTCTAATCAGTTTTCTAGACGCTAGATATTGTTTT
>NHEX02000024.1 GCA_002171475.2 Flavobacteriales bacterium TMED96 | reverse complement strand
AACACAATTTATAGAGTTGGATCAGTATCTAAGTTATTTACCGACATAGCCATTATGAAAAAAAGGGAAAGTGGAGATATTGACAAATTTCTTACCAACCACCCATTACCGCACCCTGCGTCTATAAATGAAAACTTTTCTAAAGCACTTGTTGAATATTCCACCATTTTGGAAACGGCTGAAGCATGATTTTTTTCCAATCCATCATCCTTTCCAATTTTTACCCAGTTATCAAAAACGTCAATAGGAGGTTTTTTTAATTTCATTTACTTTATGTCTTCAAATTTTAGGTTACCAATTCCATATTTATCCCAATCTTTATAGTCGAAATGCCACCATTCATACTCATATACACGAAAGCCTTCTGATTCCATATTTTCTCTAAGTAAATCTCTTAACCACCTCTGTTTTGTTGTACCGCCATAATAATAAGGGAAAGCTCTATCTGTGAATTCATCGTACCCGCTTATCATTTCAACAGGATTTCCTGTTGAAAGCTCATATAGGGTAAGGTCAACGGCACACCCTCTATTATGTCTTGAACCGTTTTGGGGATTTGCAACAAATATTTTTTTATCAACAGGAGTTGCATCCCAAAACATTTTTGTGACATACCAAGGTCGATATGCGTCGTGAATTAATAATCCAAATCCATAGGATCTTAATTTTTCATTAACTCTTTTAAGCGCTTCCGCTGCAGGTCTTTGAAGAAATGCATTGCTTGTTTTATAGAATTTACTCCCCATAAAATTATTTTCACTAGCATAACGTATATCATATTTAATTGACCTATCAATGTTTTTTATTTCAACCAAATCAAATTTCTCTGATTCTGAATTCCCCATGGGAGGATTCGAATTTTCAGCTTCTTTTCTTAATATCTCGATTGGCTTTACAGGGGAAATTTTAAATGTTTTTTTTGTCAAGGACAAAGGACTTCTTCTTTTAAATATGGGCCCGTTTAATATTGAAACTTCAGTAGCTATTCCATTTTCATTGATTTTAAAATTTAGCTTTTCGCTTCTATACATCCCTGTTTTATCTGGAAACTTGAACAAACTTTTACTCTCTTGAATTAATTTATTTTTTTCAATCCATTCAATCAAAACCCATAGACTTCCTGCATCCTCATACACATATATGATATTATGATCCCAACCATACTCTCCAATAAGGCCAAGCCACTCTTTAGGAAAGTCTGGATTTGAATTCTTCATAACTCTTTTGTATTGTTTTTTATTTATGATTAGGTTATCCCCATTCCTTTCAATTAATATTCCTCCTTGATTAATTTTACCATCCGAAATGAATTTAGAATTAAATTCTTTAATTGGAACTTCAAAATAGTCATTCTCAAAAATAATTTGATTTTCAATTTTTTTAATTCTAATTCTGTTCGCTTCGTTTTCATAATCTCCAATTAAATTTTCTTCAATTTCTTTTTTAATGGGTTTCGTTTTCACATATTCGGGAAGTTTTAATTTCTTTTCTTTGGCGATTAAAAGGTCTAGTGCATAGCTAGAAATTTTTCTTGTTATGGAATTTGAAATATCTACAGATGAAGCAACAACAACTCCAATTTTTGGCTCTGGAAGAGCTGATAACTGTGTAGAATAACCATATATCGCGCCTCCATGACTAATCATTTTATATCCATAATGTTTGGATACTCTAAATCCAATTCCGTATCCACTCTCTTCAGAATCACTAAATTGTGGAGTAAACATTTCTTTTAAAGTGTTGGGGTTAACAAACCTCTCTCCATTTAAAGATCCATCTGAAAGGATCATATTTAAAAATTTTGTCAAATCAGTTACTGAGGAATACAAGCTTCCTGCAGGAATCATACCTAGCTCAAATCTTGGTGCTTTAAAACTTCTCCCATCGTAACTCCACATAGTCGCTTCAGCTAGATTTAAGGACATTGAATTTTTGAATTCAAATGAGCTGGCATTCATACCCAAAGGGTTTAAAATATTCTGTTGCATAAACTCAACGTAGGGTTTTTGAAAAACTTTTTCCAATGTGTATCCAACAACAGCAATTCCAGCATTTGAATATTTCGTAATGGTTCCTGGAGGGTGAATTAAAGGAGAGTTTTTTACACTCTCAACTGTTTTTTTAAGTGAGGTCTCATTGTCGGCAAAATAATTCCCATATGCAGGCTCTCTTAAAATTCCGGCCCTGTGAGACATTAATTGTCTCAGAGTAATGGGTTCATGATTAAATTTATTTTCTGGGTTGAATTTTGGGAGATAAATTTGTAAAGGTGAATCGATGTCAATATCTCCACTTTCCCTTTTTTTCATAATGGCTATGTCGGTAAATAACTTAGATACTGATCCAACTCTATAAATTGTGTTTTCGTCTGCTTTTATTTTTTTTTCTTCATCTATAAATCCAAATCCTTCAGACCAAAAAAAATCATTTTGTTTTATAATTGCGATTGAAATAGCATTTAGATCTTTGTCTTTTATTTCATATTCTATTGCATCACTTAACTTTTCAATAACATCGTTGTAAAAAGGATTTATTGGCTTCTCATTTTTATCGCATGAAATAAAAAATGTCAAAACAAAAATTAGAAATATGTAAATATTATTTTTCATAAAAAAAACCCCAGAGGGGGGTTAACTTTTCAATTTTTAATTTAAGTGTCCTAAAACATTAGAAGCATTTTTAGCAAATGGATATTTTTCCAAAGCCATTGAGTAGTATTGCTTTGCCAATGTAGAGTCTCCCTGTTTTAAATAATATTCCCCCATTGAGTCGTAGGGATTGTAACCAACTTTGTAAGCATCTATGTACTTTTCAAAGGAAGATTTCGCCTCCTCCATATTGCCATCTGCCATGTACTTATAGCCCAAATTATTTAAAAAGTGTTCGTATCTGTCACCCTCCTTCTTGGCATTTTCTATAAACTTTGTAATTGTCGAAATACTTTCTTTGTTGTCCTTTATGTTAAGTGAATAAAACTGTTGAATAAAATTTCCTCTTGGTTCTAGTTCATGCATTTCCCTCCAAAGTTTTATAGAACCAGAGGAATCAAAATAGCCCCAATAACCGTCAGGTTTTAAATCTAATATTGAAACAAATATTTTTGAAGTTTCATTATTGTCAGCCACATTTTTTTTAGCTTCAGCGATATGATATTTCTGTTTTTCGGATCCGTCTACGGACATTTCTGCTAAGCAAACATGAGGAGCAAACATACTTGAATCATATTTGACTGCCTCTTCAAAAAAAGCCGTTGCTTTTTCTTGTTCAGCATTCATAAAGTGATACATTCCAATCATCGCTAATTCATTAGCTAAACTGTTGTTGCCAAACCACTCTATATATTTACCTTGGGGTGGTGAGTCATACATGAACTCCCTGTTATTGCTTTCATTATTGCAAGCAATACAGCTTAAAATTATTAAAAGGCATATTATTTTTTTCATTTTATTTGTTTATGGATTTATACATTTAAAATAAAAAAATATAATCAAATTAAACGTTTTACAATAAACTATTTGTTTAAGATAAGGTTCGCTGTTTTTTCCCCAATTATAGAACCAATTGATATTCCCATTCCACCTAGTCTTACTCCTAAAGATATATTTTCAGACACCTTCTTAATCAAGGGCAGTTTAATTTTTCCAAATCCCATAATTCCAGACCATTCACATTCTATATTAAAATCCATGTTGGGAATAATAAAAGTTTGGATATCATTAATCAATTTTTGACGAATGGTTTTATTTATTCCAAATGAAAAAGTTGTCTCTTTGTTTTTATCGATTTCTCTACCTCCACCTATAAGTAATTTTCTCCCAACATTTCTAAAATAATAATATCCTTCATTGTAGTGAAAACAACTATTCACTTTTAATTCGGGAAGATCATTAGTCATTAGAATAATTCCTCTTCCTGGTGAAATATCTTCCACATCAAACCATTTTTTTGCAAAAGCATTTGTACAAATTGCCAATTTATTTGTGGTTATATTAATAGATTGATTTCTACTTTTCAATTTTAGAAAAATTCTCTTTGAGGTTTCCTCAAAGCTTTCAACTTCAGTTGAAAAGTAGCAGTCAACTCCTAAAGAGCCTAACTTTTTCTTTAAACTAAAAATCATTTTCCCGGGATTAATTGAGCCCTCGTATTTATTCTTAGCTAATCCAACGACAATCTCTTTAGCAAAATCAAACCTTTTAATGTCTTTATTAGACATAGAAAAACAATTCTCATCCATTAAAGGATTCAATAACTCATTGATTTCGCAAATTCTTTGTTCTAGTCTATTATTGTCAAAAAAGAGTTCGTATCCACTACAATTAGAATATGATATGTTTTTGTCTCCAAGATCATTTTGTAGCTTTTCTAAACCTCTAATTCTTAATTCCAATAATGATAACAAATTATCATCTGACATTTCCTTGCGATTTTCTTCAATTTCTGAAATCGAACCAAAGCATGCAAAACCAGCATTTTTTGTACTAGCTCCCAACGGTAAAATACCTCTTTCGATTAATGCTACTTTTGCATTTTTATTTTCACTTGCAATTTTTAAAGCTGTAAAAGACCCTACAATTCCTCCTCCGATCACCACGTAGTCATAATCTGTAAGCCAATTTCTCTCCCAAAAACTAATATTCTTCAAAATTTATATAACATTAAAAAAATAGATATGTTTTCAAATTAAATATATTTTCGTAAAATTGTTAAGTAACCTAAACTAATTCATTATGAAAAATTTTAAAACATTAATTTTAACACTTTTATTTGTTTCAGTATCTGTTGCTCAATCTAATCCCAACGCGGAATATTGGGTAACTTATCAGTATACACCTAAAAAGGGGATGACAGCTAAATTTGAAAGTGCTGTAAAAGCAAAAACAAAAATGTATAATAAGTCGGATAACCCAGTGTACACTGCGATACAAACAACCGGAGAATTGTCTGAAAATGGTAGATACGAGAGGATATTACCTAGAAGAGATATAGAATGGTTTATGAGAGACAACTCCGCCGAAGGTAAATATTGGTTGACAAACGTTGATAAATATGTCCAAAAAGGAGAAGGTCCATATGTATGGATTAGAGTAAAGCAATTAAGTATAAATTTTGATAAACCGTCACCTGCAAAACATCTGCGTGTACTTACTCGAGTCTTAAAAAATGGAGATAATTCTGATTTTTGGAGATATCTTAGAAGATACTCTGAGGTTTTAAAGAAAACCAGACCAGATATAAGATGGTCTGTTTTCAGATTGGACTCTGGTGGCAATGCTAATACAATAAGAATTGTTACCGCCTATGATGATATGAAAATGCCAGAAGGACCCACTGAGAGTGGAGCTACTAGAGAAGTTTATGACGAAATGTATGAAGGTGCATGGGAAGATGACTTTGATAAGTACAACGAAAGACTAATTGAGTGGGCTAGACCTCAATATAATTACTCTCTTAGAGCGGATTTATCAACTAGCAATTAATTTTACTAACAATTAAATTTAAAAAAATGAAAAAAATATTAATCATTATATTATTTATATCTGGGACATTAGCATATTCCCAAAATTCTTTTAGAGTCTACCATTTTAATGCAAAAGAGGGAGCTGAGAGTGCTATAGCAGCACTAGCTGATGAATATTGGGGAGATGCTAAGTTTAAATCTGGAGGTGTACAAATTGAAAGAATAGGAATTGGAGACAATGAATGGTCTCATCGAGTAGTTGTTTTCGGACAGGTAGGGAATCTTGGCAGAGAAGACGGTGATGTAGAAAAAAATGAATGGCCGCTATTCCTTGAAAGATTTAACAACTATGTCGAAGAGTGGGGTACGTCTGCGGCAGGACGTTTTATAAGTTACCAAGGTGGAGCGCCAAAAGATTTTCCCTATATTCAGTTATATACTTTTAGACCAACTAATGCGTCGGCTTTTCAAAAAGCTCACGATAAAATGGCATCTCAATTAAAAAAGATTATGGGAGATAGACCAATAGTTTTTGGTAATTTTGATATTGGAGGAGAAGGTGCGAGCCACTGGGTTGCGGTTGGACACTCAAATTTTGGAGATCTAATGAAAATTAAAGTCGAATTCGGAAAATTTGAAAAACAATGGGATGAGTATTTCAGAGCTAGGGGACCTGTAAATGATGTCTCAAACTTTATAGTTGAGGTTTTAAAGACCTATGGTGGAATCTAAGTCTGCATATCCTTTATAAAAAAGCCCCAGGCAGGGGCTTTTTTTATTTCATAATTTCAACTCTCTTACCACTTTCATAAAAAGCACCCATCTTATCAACTGCTAGGCAAGAGTGAACAGGGATTACATTTAGTTTGTCCCCAATTTTCAAACTTATTTGTTTTTCTAATTTAACAACTCCATGTTCTTGAGATAATGATTTTATATATCCAATTTTATTACTTACATCCCATACTTCTCCAAAATATACATAACCGAATATGTCACTTTCATTTTCTGTCAATCTGTCTTTTGAGAAGTGAACAGACCCTCCATATATTAAAACTTCTTCTCTTTCTTCATAAATGGACACAACCGGGCAAATCATTCTTATAGCGATATCATCTATTTCACAAGAACCGATTTTATACTGGGCGAGGTCGTAAAAAATAAAGTTCCCAGGTCTAATCTCATTTATAAAATCCGGATATTTTTTTATTGTGCTGCAGGTTGGAGTGTCACCAATAGAAATTCGAAAATTAGGAAAACCATCACTTAAAACTTTAATTCTTTCTATCGATTTTTGAAAAACATTTTTGATTTCCATCTTGTTTTTAGATTTGTATGAATCACCAAAATGTGCCAAAAATCCTAAAAAAGAAATTTTATCGCTGGTTTTACAAAAATTGATGATTGATTTTATTTTTTGTTTTTCATCCACTTTTAATCCAGCCCTATTATAACCAACATCTATTTTTAGATATACTTCAGCAGGGCCTTCTAGCTGATTATCCAAAGCTTTAAGTGACGAAATAGAATCAATTAAAAGTTTAACCCTATTTTCTTTAATCATTAAATTTAACTTACCTATCTCCAATATATTTAATGGGAAGGCTATTGTTATATCGTTCCACTCACTTGAAAAAAATTCAGCCATCGTTATTGAAGAAACGGTAATTGAGCCAACTCCCTTTTCCTTAAACCAATTCCCTACTTCAATCGACTGATGGGTTTTGAAATGAGGCCTTAAAATTAAATTGTTCTTATTGGCAACATTAATCATTTTATCCAAATTATTTAAAGTGATGGTTTTATTTACAATTAAAGTTGGAGTTGAAAAATTCATAATTAATAGATAGAATATAATGTAATTGAGTTCACAAAAAAATTTTTAAAAATTACTGCAATTTTCAAAATTCAGTATTTCCCCAGCATGATTATTTAAATATTTAATAATGTATTCTGCTGTGGTAAACGGATATGAATATGAGGGCTCTGGTAAATATTCACCGTATGTGTTTGATATATAATCGTTCATCGCAAGTGAGATTTTTTGATCGTCACCCACCTTCTTCCCATCTCTGTAAATCTCTATGTCACCATTGAATTTTAGTTCTACATTTATCCTTGATGAAATGGAATATCTTTTATTATATTTTTTTAAAAAAAAGTTTAATTCGGCTGGAGTGATCAAAAAACTATCTACTCCGTTACCAAAGGGGTCAATACTGTATATGTCAAAAGGCGTGATAATCCCCTTTTTTAAATTACTTCTTATGCCCCCATTATTTTGAATTACAATATCAACATTGGTCATCTTTCTGATTGTTTCAGTGTAAAAACACCCAGTTTCAACTCGTGTGTGATCGACAGAAGAATATCCTATCTTTTTGTAGAAAAAGGGGTTGTCTTTATATTTTTGAATCAAAAGGTCAATATTTTGATCTTTTTCTAAACTTACGTTTGATAAATCAATTTTTTCAAATTGAAAGTCTATAATCTTTCCTTTATTAACAGACAGAGTGGTCTTTGAAATCATTTCGAGATTTTTCCCAGACATAATCATATAACCACTTTCATGTCTTTTTCCATAAATATGATTTGTATGACCTCCTATGACTAAATCTATGTAATTGAAGTTTTCTAGAATTTTCTCATCCCCACTTTTCCCTAAGTGAGTAAGTGCCACAACAAGATCAATATCAGAGTTTTCATCGAGTATCTTATAATCTTCGAAAATCTGAATTGGATTGGTAAAAAAAAGTCCTTTAACTTTTTTTGGATGAGTGAGGGGGTATCTGCCAAAGTTTCCCGTTTCAATTGCTCCGATATAGGCGATTGAAAACCCATCTTTTTGAATAATTTCAAATCCCTTAACATTACTCAACTCACCTATACCGCCAGAAAAATTAGCACATATAAATGGGAAATTAGCCTGTGCAATTCTATCACTTAGTATACTCTGGCCATAATCGAATTCATGATTGCCAATTACACTTATGTCCAGTCCAGCACGGTTCAATAAATCTATTATTGGGAACCCCTTTTCAGAATAATTATCTACTATAGGGTTCCCTGAAAATATATCACCGGCGCTAACAAAAAAGACTTTGTTCCCCTTTTCTTTTTCTTTGTCAATCAGAGGCTTTATTTTAGAAAAGTTTTCAATCCTAGAGTGTATGTCGTTTATTGAAAAAATAATAACCTTCTCTTGAGCTGATGAAATTAGACATGTGAGAAGAAAGAGTAAAGAAATTTTTTTACGAATAAATCTCATGGAGCAAATATAAAGGTCAAATTTTTAAAATTTCAATTAATTTTTAATTACATATCTAAGTCCAAAAAAATATCGTATACCTTGATTTGAATAAAACATGTAGGTAGGGTCAAAAGTAAGCCCGAAAGGATTATTTTCATTAACTACAGGCCTTCCGCTATTGTCAAAAATCACTTGTTTGTCAAATGGGTCAAATGCTCTAGCAATACTATTTAAAGGGGGTTTGAAATTAAATAAATTTTTAACTCCAATAAAAAACTCAAAGTCTGAAACCTTTTTAGTTGCTTGAAGATTTAGAATGTTAAATGTAGGGCTATAGTCAGGTCTAGGGTCCAAAGCACTTAAAAGAGGAAGTTTCATTGGCCCAAGTATGTTACCTGTAATATCAAATTTTAATTTTATAAAATTATTATAATAGACCATTTTATAACTTCCTGAAAATTTTTCTGTCAAATAGGGAATGGACTTTTTATTATTTTCCTTAATATATGTGTCAATAAAGGTTAATCCAATTTGAAAGTCTAAGTTATTTGATATCCTCCCCAAAAAATCAATACTGCCACCTTGCGAAATTACAATACCAGTTAGATTTGAGTAAACTATCTGATTTGGATTGCTATCGTAGTCTGGAATTATTCGATTAGAAAACCGAGTTCTAAAAATACTTGAGTCAATCTTAAAAATCTGTCCTCTTTTTGTGTAATAATCTTTAACATAGTTCAAATTTAAATTCCATGACTTTTCTGGGGATAAGTTTTCTGAAAAAAAAACATCTCTCGCCCCAGTCAGTGCTGCATGATCTTCGGTGAAGACATTTACTATTCTGTAACCTGAACCAAAGCCCATTCTTAAAGTTGAATTTTTCTCTTTATTAGAGTTCTTAAAATTAATTCTCGGTGTGATAACGTCCCCATAATTTGAATTGTAATCATATCTTAAACCCAACAAAAGGGATTTTTCAGGGTCTTTGATTATTTCGTTTTGTATAAAAACTCCGGGTAAATGAGTATTTTCTTTCTTTAAAGTTGCGGGTGTATTATCGTCATATCCTGTATATCTATAGCTTAAACCCAAGGTGTACAAACTTTTTCTTATTTTGAAATTATAAACAGTTTGTAAAAATCCAATTGTTTGTTTTGCATCAAATGACAAAACCCCATAATATGAGTCTTGATAGTGCTGATTGAAACTATATTGAAAAAAGAGATTATCATTATACAAGTACTTCCCAAAAACCTCTACCCGATTTGTATAAATGCTTTCTCCGTAAACATCATCCTTTCCTCTTTGGCTTCTATCCCAATTTGTTTGACCACCCCATCTGTCCTCGTAGAAGTATCTAAAGGCAATATTATTTTTTTTACCACCTAATTTATTGAAAATTGAAATTCTATTTTGAAGAGTTAAGTCAGTAAACCCATCGTTATTTTTATCAATAGGATTTTGATATAAAAAGTGATTTATGCCAAGAAGATTAGTTTTATCTCCAATTAAAAATTTAACCCCAAGATCCGTATTAATCTCTCCCCAGGAGGAAGAAAAACTTTCAACGGATAATGGACTTACTTTTTCGGGCACTTTTGTGATTAAATTTATAATTCCTCCAATTGCCTCTGATCCATATAAAGTGGAGGAAGGACCTTTGATTATTTCGATTTGCTCAATTAAAGATTGTGGAATTCCGGTTAAACCATATACCGTTGATAGACCACTCACTATTGGAAGTCCATCTATTAGAACCATTGTGTTGGCACCATCTTGGCCATTTATGTGAATATCCCCAGTGTTACAGACATTACAATTAAGTTGAGTTCTTATTCCATTGATATTTTCAATTGCCTCAAAAATACTTGGTGTTGGATTAGCCTTAAAAAACCCTGCCTTGTATAATTTAATAGGAATTGTGCTATTAAGTTTTGATACACTTCTCAAAGTTCCTGAGACCACAACCTCTTCAAGAGACTCGTCACTTTTTAATACAACTTCGGTTTCAATAAAATCCTCATTTTCAAATTTGATATTTAAAACTTTTGCTTTAAAACCCACAAAAGAGATAGTGTATTTATTTTCACCTTTTTTCGAAATGATTTCAAATTCCCCAAGGCTATCTGAAATGATGGATTTTTTTAAAGTAGAATTGTAAATTGTAGCTCCATTTAAAAAATTATAATTTTCGTCAAAAACCCTTCCTTTTAAAACCTGTCCACTTAGAGTAATTGTAAAAAAAATCAATAAATTGAAAAAAATTAAGTTGAAACGAGACGTGTAATTTGAATTCTTCAAAATAAAAAAGTTCACCACCGCAAAACTAATGAAAAAAACTAAAGAAAAAGACCACTATATAAAAGAAATATTCAAGCTGGAGGAGGCTGGCGAAAAAGTAACAGTTTCTGCTTTAAGTAGCCTTTTTAAGGTTTCAAAATCTTCTGTATCAAATATGCTAAAAAAACTTTCCTTAATGGAATTAGTGGATACTTCACCCTATAAGCCAATAAAATTAACTTCTAAAGGAAAAAAATTTGCCAATGAAGTTGTTGCAAAACACAGGTTAATTGAATCTTTTTTAGTTCAGGTTATGCAATTTAAGCCAAATGAAGTTCACGAAATTGCCGAAGAAATTGAACATATTAATTCTCCTATTTTTTTTAGTAAAGTAAGAANGATGTTAAAACAAGATACAACAGATCCTCACGGNTCTAANATTCCCAAGACAGATTTTTAAAGTTTATTGAAATATTCTNACATAATCAATAANCATTCTTTCTTCACTAAAGCCCCTAGGAACTTTCCCGCCCAAGACTCCACCGATTGCAAGATTTAACAACAAATAATGATTATTATCAAAGGGCATTACGTCCATGTTCTTATGTTCATAAGTAACATTATTATTGAGTAGCCAATATATTTTCTCTTTGGTCCAAACCAAAGAATAAACATTGAATTCGTTAGAATTTGAAATACTTGAAATTTTTTTCATTTCATCCTTTTTATTTGTTCCGGTATTATGAAAATGAAGGACATTGTATAGGTCTGATTTGTCCCATCCATTTTGCTCCATTATGTCAATTTCCCCACAGTATGGCCAAGGATTTTCACCTTTATTTTCACCAAGATAATTTCCTATTTCATCTATATCTGAACCAAGGGTCCAAATAGCAGGCCATGTCCCTTCAGAAGACGGAAGCGTTGCTTTAACATCAATTCTTCCATACTTAAAATCAAATTTTGAATTTAATCTTGCAGAAGAATAACTTTTTGGCGAATCATACATTTCAACCTCTTCTTTTATTGCTACAATATTTAAATACCCATCTTTAACGAAACAGTTTTTTATATTTTCAGTGTAGTGTTGAAGTTCGTTATTAGCCCAACTCCCATTTTCAATTGGTATTGTTTGCAAGTGCCAAAGAGATCGATTAATTTCACCCTCGTAATTAAATTCATCTCCCCAAACCAAATTTTTAAAAACGGGTAATGAGTTTTTCTCTTTTTTTGGATTACAACAAATAAATATTAATGAGGTAAAAAAACAAAACAAAGTTTTTTTCATTTTATTGTGATTATTAAATCATAATTTTAAGTGGCAAATTTATAACAAACATTTCTTTAATCATATAATAAGTATTTGAGAAACCTTTTAATTTACTTTTTACTTTTAAATACAACTTTAATCCTTAGCCAGGAAAACTTCATACCAAAGAGGATAACTGACAGTCAAATCACACTCGATGGTTATCTCAATGAGGATTTATGGTCTTCAGCTGCAAAAGTCCCCTTTGACATTGAATTTAGCCCTGCAAATAACGAGCCGTCAAGAATAAAAACATTTGGATATATTTCCTATTCAAAAGAATTCATTTACGTAGGAATTGACGCAAAAGTAGATCCAAAAAATATTCGTGTCTCAGTTAGACAAAGAGATGATATGAATATGTTAAATGATGATTTTATTGCTCTACGTTTCGATACTTTCAGGGACGCCAGGAATAATATTGTTTTAGGTGTAAATGCCCTTGGGAGTCAACTGGATGCGAGGCAAATAAATGAAATTTCTGAAGATAAACGATATGACGTTTCTTTTAACATTAATTTTCAATCCTTCGGGAATATAACAGAAGACGGGTATCAAATTGAGATGAAAATTCCCTTCTCTGAGATTGAATTTCCGAACGGCAATGACCAAACTTGGCACTTTAACTTTTACCGCAGATATTTTGAAGATGGGAATGTAATCGAGTTAAGCAGCCAGATTAGAGACAGAGACAATCCATGTCTAGTCTGTCAGACAACCGATGTTATAAAATTTAATGATATAACTATTAAAAAAAGGTTTGAACTACTACCATATTTATATAGTAATGTATCAGGAACTAGAAGTAGCAATGATCAAAAAATCAGTTTTAACAAGCCCAGTGGGAATGTAGGTATAGGACTTAATTTAGATATCAATAAAAACACGAGTTTAGAAGTCACACTCAATCCTGACTTTTCACAAGTCGAAGCAGATGTAACGCAGATTGATGCCAATTCCTCCTTTTCTTTAAGGTACCCAGAAAGACGTCCTTTTTTTAACCGAGGCACCGATTTGGTAGACTTTGTTAGTGGCACATTTTACTCAAGATCAATTGTAAATCCCGTTTTTGCCTCCAAACTTTTTAGTCAATTTAATAAGTCAAGGGTCTTTCTTCTTAACGCGATAGACGAGAATTCACCTTATTTGGTAGGTGGTGAAGATCGCTCCTATGAAGGTTTTGGTGATAGAAGCTTTGTAAATATATTAAGATATCAATACCTACTTGATCCTAAATCTAGATTGGGCGCTTTTACAACTAACAGACTATATAACGGAGGTGGTTATGGTCATTCAACTGGCCTAGATGGGTTATTCCTTTTTAGTAACAATTGGCGATTTAATTTTGAATATACTAAAAGCTTCACCCGAGAGCCAAATCAAGATTGGATTGATTCAGATGCGAAAATTTATGGGGAAACAGTAAGATTGGATGGAGATAATCTGGATGGGTACAGCCTTTATATGAGAATTTATAGAAACACTGAGCATTGGAGAAGCTACTTTTATTACAGAGATATTTCTCCGCAATTTCGAGCTGATGTTGGTTTTGTAGTCCAAAACAACAGAAGATGGACTACTTTTTTTCATGAATACATAAATATCTTAAATAAACCCGCACTTCAAAAATTTGGATTTGGAACTAAAATTGATAGGATTTTCACTTTTGATGCCTTTTATAAAGCCTTTAGTGCCGATTTCTTTACTGGATTTACAACTTTTGGTCGAACTGAATTGAAATATACATTGGACTATGATGCTGTAAAAACTTTTTTAAGAAGAACATATTATCACCTTCAATCCCATACATTTTTGTTAAGAGGAGCCCCGTACGAACAACTTAACTTTGAACTAGAGTATACACTAGGGAAAGAATTATCTGTTAATGAGGAAATCCCAGAAGTGGGTAGGATACATAAAGCAGATATAAGTATAAATTTTCAATTCAATGACAACTTTAATATAACCCCACTTCTGAGGTATTCTCGTCTAGAAAATTTGTCAAAAAATGAAAACTACTTTGAGGGGTCAATACTTAGACTAAATTTTAAATATCAGTTTTCAAATTACTTAAACATAAGATTAGTCGCTGAAAACAATTCATTTATAGAGCAATTTTATATTCAACCCTTAATTCAGTGGAACCCCAATCCTTCAACTATTTTTTATTTAGGAGCAAATCAAAACACACTAGAAGAAATTGACGACATAACATTTAGTCTGTTTCAATTTAATAGGTCACAGATTTTTTTCAAATTTCAATATTTGATAGGATTGTAGGNTTGAACCAATTAATTACTTTCTAAAATGCCAAATTTCGTGCAATTCACCACCTTTACTATTTAATCCTTTGTGATACCAATCTTCCCCACTAAGATTATATTCAAAAGGNAATATTAAACCAACCTTATTATTATCCCTAGAAAAGAACTGAATTTTCTCGGTATACCCTCCTATTTCAGGGCTATTTNCATATTCAGTATTATAGCTTCCTCCACCAGAGCCAAAAAAACGAAAATTGGATGTGTCAAATGCTATCCATTGAAAAAACCCATCAATTAAAATTTTCATTGTTTTTCTTGAACGATTTAAATCTCTTCTTTTTTCTCCCTCATCGGTTACTCTTCCTGCCATCAGCCACTTCCCCTGAAGCTTTTGTTTTGGTAAGGAAACTTTCATCCATTTTTTTGTATTGGTATACAACATTTTCTTAATGCTGTCATTTTTAAAATTGGAATTGAATTCAAAATCAACATCCAAGTTTTTTTTACCANAGTAAAATCCTCCTCTTGTAAATTTAAATTCTCCAGTTGAGGTATTNAATACCGTTTCCACCANGTAGGTTTTATCTTTTATAATTCGGTGTGTATCTGTCTNAANNNNAAATTCATATACNTGCCCGTTTAAATTTGANAAAGNTAGTANGATNATNACTAAACTTTTAATNNATGNTTTTTTCATCTNTTTTAATGATATTANNNATAAATTAATAAAAAAAACAGCGATTTATTAGTTATCTTTGCGGTTTAAAATAATATGAAAAAGTCGATTTCTCTTTTTCTTGTAATTACACTACTGTTACCAAGTTTGGCTCAAGCTTTTCATGTCTTTGATAAACATGAACATGAACATTTTTGCATTGAGAAAAAAGTACACATTCATGAAAAAGAAAAAACATGTATTTTAAAATTCACAGTCACTAATCCTTTTGTCGACACTTATAAAAAAATTAATTTTCAAGAGAAACAACAAGTATTACTTGAAAATACACTTTACAAAGACCAGTTTTTATTAAACAAATTTATTACAGGTAAAAATTTGAGAGCCCCACCTTACCTTTCACTTATCTCTCAATAAACTAAACCCCTTTAATAGCAAATAATAAAAATTTAATAAAATGATAAACGTACTTAAAAAAGCATACGCGCAATATGCATTAAAAATATTTTTTACATTACTTGCTTCAACTGTTATATATACCTGTAGCAAAAGTGATGATGAACCTTAAGAGGTGAACGAAGAAGAAGTAATAAATCGAGTTAGTATTGTTCTCTCTGACGGATCTACCAGTCAAACTGTAACTTGGGACGAAGGTTCTACGCCGCCGGCAATTACCCTTGATGTTGATAAAACTTATACTGCAAGCATTTACTTTTATGACGCTTCAGACCCAACAGATGTTGAAGATATAACCGAAGAGGTAATTGAGGAAGTAGATGAACATTTTGTTCTATGGGAGATAGCAGGACTATCTGACTTTTTGATCACTTCGGCTCCAACCGATTATGCTGGTTCAGATGGCATTCCAATAAATTTAATTACAGAGTGGGCCACTGGAGGAGCAGAGTCAGGAAATATTAAAGTTACTTTAATACACGAGCCAGCCAATAAGACAGGAACAACTAGATCTTCTATTGGTGGTGAAACGGATATAGAACTTACATTTCCAACAACAGTTCAGTAAAAATTTTACTGAATTAGTTGGCCATTGTAAAATTTGGGAAAAACTGGTCTTTTTTTTAATTTAATTACAGATATAAGGTGAGATATTTATTTATAATTATTTCGTTTTGTACGTCAAGTTTTTTGTCTTCACAGGATTGTGGCTACACTTTTTATGGAGAAGTAATAGATCTTCATTTAAATGAAGGTCTAAATAGGGCAAAAATTGTAATTGACGATGGAAATGAAATTATTTCGAATCAAAAAGGTGAATTCATAATTGATGGAATTTGCAAAGGAGAACATACTTTAACAATAAGTCACCCAAATTGTAAAGAAATCAAAGTCAATATTGATATTCCCAATGCCAGCATCAAAAAATTTACCTAGAACACCACATTACTGAATTAGAAGAAATTATAGTTTCAACAAATTCAAATGGGACGGAAAGTGTAACCTCAATAGAGGATGTAATCGACAGGCAAAAAATATTTGATTTCAAGTCAAAAAACTTCGGAGAGGTTTTGGAGCAACTTTCAGGAGTATCTTCATATAAAATGGGGAATTCAATTGTTAAACCTTTACTTCACGGGGTTACGGGCAGTAGAGTTGGGATAATAAAAAATGGAATACGTTTGCAGGATAATGAATGGGGAGCGGACCATGCACCAAGTTTAGATTTGTCAAGTATTGAAACTATCCAACTAATTAAAGGAGCTGGAGCCCTTAAATATGCAGGAGATGCAGTTGGAGGAATAATCAAAACAAATTTTAGCAGAAGTTTATTGATGGACTCCCTGTATGGATTTGGAAGTATTGGATACACAGATAATGGTAGGGGGAACTATGTAATTTCAAAAATCAGCAAATCCTTTTCAAGTGGTGTAAATTTTGGTGGGAGCATTTCATTAAAATCCAGTGGTGACTATGGCAGTCCAAATTATTTATTATCAAATAGTGCTGGAAAAAAAATTGCCTCTACGCTGTTTTTTTCAAAAAATAGAATAACAAAAGAATGGGGGCTAAGATACAGTTTATTTAGACAAGACATAGGGATATTAAAATCTGCTCATGTTGGAAGTTTAGGAGATTTAGCCAGGTCGGTTAAATCAGATACACCTCTAACAATTTATCCTTATTCAAGAGAGATTGACAATCCCAAACAGGAAAATGAACACCATACGCTTTCACTATATTATAAAAGTAGGGGTCTGCGGAATTTAAAATGGGACCTGAATTATTCTTATCAATCAAACAGTAGAAAAGAATATGATTTAAGAAGAGGTGAATATAGAAACATAGAGTCCTTAAATATTCTACTTCAAACCCATGATTTACTTTTTGACACATTCTTTTC